>NZ_JBMERP010000014.1:0-65417 GCF_049310925.1 Virgibacillus sp. DJP39
GGGAATCTTCCGTTATCCGAGAATAGCGCATACGTCGCAGTTTATAGATTTTGTGTCAAAAACAAACAATCATTTAGATAAGTAAAATAATACAAAAAACTCCCGTCCCTAATAAAAATAGGGACGAGAGTTTTTACCCGCGATACCACCCTGATTGAAGAAATAAAAATTCTTCCGGCTCATAAATGTTAACGGTGTTAAACCGGGTTTACCTACTTAAAGATTTCAGTAAACCAGTTTCAGGATGGATTCGTAGGCAACCAGCATCGATTCACACCAACCATCGACTCTCTTTAGAAAGCTTACCTGTTACTATTTCCTTGCAATACTGTTTAAATTATTATGATATAGCATACATAATTTTTTGTTAAGAAGCAAGTGTTTTTAATGATTCTTCAACCATCTTGACAAAATACTCAACAAAACGATTATCGTCGGTTAACTCCGGATGAAAAGCAGTACACAAATAATGACCTTGTTTTGCAGCAACCATTCGATCCTGATAGGTTGCCAGAACTTCAACTTCCGGTCCAGCTTCTAAGATGTATGGTGCACGAATAAACACTGCATTAAAATCTTCAGCCACATGCTTAATCACAAGTTCTTGTTCAAAGCTTGCAACCTGACGACCAAAGGCATTACGTGCAACCTTCATATTCATCAAACCTAAATGACCAGTTTCCTGGCCCTCTATTTCAGTGGCCATTAGAATCAGTCCTGCACAAGTACCGAAAATAGGCTTGCCTTTTCCACCAAATTCTTTAAGAGCCTCGAAAAAACCATAGCTGTTAATTAAGCGACGCATCGTTGTACTCTCGCCACCAGGGAATATTAATCCATCTATGTCATTAAGTTGCTCTGTACGTTTTATCTCTACCGCTTTTGCACCAGATTCTTCAATCGAACGAATATGTTCGCGAACTGCACCTTGAAGTGCAAGTACACCTATTGTTGTCATGCCTTATCCTTCTTTCTATTCGCTGCGATCTTGCATACGGTCAGATCCAGAGATTGTGCTCATTTCGATACCTTTCATAGCAGTACCTAGACCTTTTGAAAGCTCAGCAATCAGCTTGTAATCAGTATAGTGTGTTGTAGCTTCAACAATAGCTTTTGCAAATTTAGCTGGGTTATCCGATTTAAAAATACCAGAACCAACAAACACGCCATCAGCTCCCAGCTGCATCATTAATGCAGCATCAGCTGGTGTTGCAATTCCACCTGCAGCAAAGTTCACGACCGGCAAGCGACCTTCTTCACGAATTTGTAATAATAGCTCATATGGAGCACCAATGTTTTTAGCAAATGTCATTACTTCATCCTTAGACATTGCAGAAAGCTGGCGGATCTCTGATTGTATTTGGCGCATATGACGAACTGCCTCTACAATATTTCCTGTTCCAGGTTCACCTTTTGTACGTAGCATGGAAGCACCTTCACCAATGCGACGTGCAGCTTCTCCAAGGTTACGACATCCACAAACAAAAGGAACAGTGTATTCTGATTTATTTAAATGAAAAACATCATCAGCTGGCGTCAATACTTCACTTTCGTCAATATAATCGACACCCATTGCTTCTAATACACGTGCTTCAACGATATGACCAATACGTGCTTTTGCCATAACAGGAATCGATACTGCATTCATTACATCTTCTGTAATTTCAGGCCCAGCCATACGAGCTACTCCTCCTGCTGCACGGATATCTGAAGGAACACGTTCTAATGCCATTACAGCAACTGCCCCAGCCTCTTCTGCGATTTTTGCTTGCTCAGCGTTCACAACATCCATGATTACGCCGCCTTTTTGCATTTCTGCCATTCCACGTTTTACACGATCTGTACCTGTATTTGTCATTCGTTATTCCTCCTGTAATCTTAAATCTTTTAGCCAAGATAATTATACTACTTAAAACCAGCCTTTTACAGTATCAACGATTGAAGAAAATAAATTGCCAAAAAAATCGCCAATTGATCCTAGAATTAACATGAACAAGTTATCTTTCTCAACTGAATCTAGTGCAACAACGTTAACTGTTTGATTCTTTTCTGCATTATGAATATACCCATAGTCGTTTTCGCCTTCAAAAATTAACTTTGCAACACCAATTTTTTCACCCTTTTTAATTGGAGCAGTTAGTTCACCATTTTTGTTTAGCTTATCCTTATCAAGTTCATACTTAATCGTATACTTTTCTTCTTGCCCATTCTGCACTGGCAACTTAATCGCTTTGTCGGTTGCAATTTGGACCGTTTCTTCCTTACCTTTAGCTACAGCTAATTTTTTCTTATCTTTTATTTGATAGCCTTTTTCAAATAGTTTTTTAGTTTCAAAATTTGAAAATCCATAGTCTAAAAGTTTAGCTGTTTGGTTAAAGCGTTCAGCTTTACTGTCTGCTTTCATCACAACTGTGATGAAACGTCGACCATTGCGTTCTCCGGTCGCAGTAAAACAATACCCAGCTAATTCCGTATGACCGGTCTTGAGGCCATCAACACCTTTATAATTAAATTGCTTTAAAAAAGTTGCTGTATGTGGCAGCATCCAGTTTAGATTCTCGACTGTGTACCCTTCAAATTCTAACTCTGTTTGACTGGATACCTCTAAAACCTGTGGATGGTCCTTAACAAGGTTATATGCAAGTAATGCTGCGGACCTAGCAGACAATAAATTATTTTCATCAGCCTTTGTACCCTCTGGAACGTTTTCACCTAATAATGAATTAGGCAGCCCTGTAGAATTTACAAATTTATAGTCTGGCAATCCCATTTCCTTCGCTGTTTTGTTCATTAGTTTAACAAATTCACCTTCAGAACCCGAAATAAGTTCTGCTAGTGCAATTGTAGTTCCATTATCAGAAATAATGGCCATTGCATCATATAATTCTTTTACTGTGTATTCCTTATTCTGACGTAGCCCAATACCTGATAGTAATGGATTTGCAGATACATCAAATGCATAGTCACTAATCTTTGTGGTTGTATCCCAGCTGATTTGACCACTTTCGATTGCTTCCCATACTAAGTATTCAGTCATCATTTTTGTCATACTAGCTGGTGGTAGTGCCGTATCAGCTTCTTTAGCAAATAATACCTTACCTGTTTCTGCATCTACTAATATTGCTGATTGTGCCTCAAGTTCAAGTGTTTCTGCTGCCTGTGTTGCCAAAGGTTGTATGAATACCGTTGTCACCATTAGAAATGCTAGTAGCAATAGTGACAAATTTCTCTTTAGATTGTGTTTCACTTTCTCTACCTCCACCATAGTAAAATCAGACTTTAACACCGAGTTTATTGCAAGGCTATTATCTATGTTAAAATCTATATTTTTTTGCATATTTTTAATATACATCTTTGATAGTTTACCATAGAAAACTACAAAAAAATAGACAGGTAATAATCCCTATCTACTTTTTATAGTAACTTGTAAACCTAATGTATTTTACTATTATACCGAATAATTCGGTGCTTCCTTTGTAATCTGTACATCATGTGGGTGACTTTCACGTAATCCAGCATTAGTTATTTTAATAAACTGAGAATCATTACGTAAAGAGGTGATAGTGGCTGTCCCACAATAACCCATTCCTGCGCGCAGTCCCCCGATTAATTGGTGAACAGTATCTGCAAGCGGTCCTTTGTAGGCAACTCGACCTTCTATACCTTCTGGAACGAGTTTTTTTGCTTCTGAAGATTCCTGAAAATAACGGTCCTTAGATCCAGCTTTCATTGCTCCAACAGATCCCATTCCACGGTAGACTTTATATTGTCTGCCTTGGAAAATTTCAGTTTCTCCCGGACTTTCTAACACACCAGCAAACATGCTACCAAGCATCACTGCATGTGCCCCCGCTGCTAATGCTTTTACAACGTCTCCGGAATACTTTATCCCGCCATCTGCAATAACCGGAACACCATATTCTGAGGCGGCCAGGGCACAATCATTTACAGCGGTTATTTGTGGAACACCCACACCCGCTACTACCCTAGTCGTACAGATAGATCCTGGACCAATTCCTACTTTTATAATGGTTACACCAGCTTCAATTAATTCTTTAGTCGCTGTAGCAGTTGCGACATTCCCTGCAATAATGTCCAACTTTGGATATGCTTGTCTCACACGCTTCACTTGTTCCAAAACACCTTTGGAATGACCGTGTGCTGTATCAATTACGACTACATCAACGCCACTTGCAACAAGGTGTTCAATCCTCTTCATTGCATCAATTGTCACACCAACGGCTGCCCCCACAACTAATCGGCCTTGATTATCCTTAGCAGCGTTTGGAAACTCAATTACCTTTTCAATGTCTTTAATTGTAATTAAACCTTTTAAGACACCTGCTTTATCAACGAGCGGTAATTTTTCAATCTTATATTGCTGAAGAATTTTCTCAGCTTCGCCCAGCGTTGTACCAACCGGAGCTGTAACAAGGTTCTCACTTGTCATAACCTCATGAATTAAAATAGAATAATCCTGAATAAAGCGCAAATCACGATTCGTTAAAATACCCACTAACTTTTGATCCTCTGGGTTATTAACAATTGGAACACCAGAAATTCGAAATTTACCCATCAAATGCTCAGCATCAAAAACTTGATGTTCAGGTGTTAGAAAGAAGGGATTAGTAATTACGCCACTCTCAGAACGTTTTACACGATCAACCTGTTCTGCTTGATCTTCAATCGACATGTTCTTGTGAATAACACCAAACCCACCTTGGCGAGCCATAGCAATTGCCATTTCCGCTTCAGTTACCGTGTCCATTCCTGCACTAATGAACGGTGCGTTGAGCTTTAAATTATCCGACAGTATTGTCTTAACTTCAACGTCCTTTGGAAGTATGTCCGACTTTGCAGGTAAAAGTAATACATCATCAAAGGTTAATCCTTCTTTAACAAATTTATCCTCGCGCATTTTAATCCTCCTACTATTGTTATTTGGCTTACCATGAATTTCCTTCAGTCAATATAGATAGAAAATTATATTGTTTCTAACAATACTGTATTAGGAAAGCTTTTTCAACTAGATAGTAAAAAGTTAAAAAAGATAATGCATTCAAAATATTTTAATTTCATGTATTTCAGTTTGATAGCCAGTGCCTTCATTTTTACGCTTACTTTCTAAACTTTGGGAAACACTAAACAAATAATTAATTTAAACAGGAGGAATTGTATGAGAAGACAGGATATACCAAGCTTTTATACCTCCCTGCAAAACCTCCAATCTAGTCAATATTTTTTAGCGAATTGTTATCGAACTATTGATGGATTAGATGTCGAAGCAAAAAGCTACGAAAACAGTGGAACATTCATGTATTACCTTGATCAGGGACAATTGTTTCTAACGGAAGGCCGCAAAGGCGACACTCGACTCAAACCACTTTTATATTTCTACGGTATGGTACATATTTTAAAAGCTTGTATACTGACAAATCGTCCTAACTATCCAGAGTCTACCTCTATTCTCGCACATGGTGTCTCAGCAAGAAAAAGGAAGAAGAAGGATTATACTTTTATACAGGATGAAGTAAAAATACAACAAAATGGATTATTCACATATGCATGTACGCATCTATTTTCAACAAAAACGACTTCACTGAACAAATTTAAAATGGATTATTTACTAAAACTAGTACCTGAAATGAACGACTTTTTGGCTTATCGGAATGAAGATAAAAGTATTTCTGTAGGTAGGATCAATTCAACCTCACTATGTTTTCCAATTTCAATAATTGATAATTATAACTTAACGGAGCGTGCATTTATACAACGTATTCGCCCGTGTTTGCCTGAAATCAAAAAGGTGGAAAGCACAAAAAAACAACTACTCGTGAAGCTAGAAAAGCCAATTAAAACTTTAAATGGCCCTTTTTACTTTCATCAGGAAAAACAGGAAATTTATTTTCCTTTCGATAGACAGTACTTTATTACTCTACCGGAGATTTTAATACATTACTTATTGCTTTATAATTTAAGTATGATAAGTCGATACGAGACAGAGTATTGGGGTGAACTCAATGCGACAAAGTATGGAATAGATTATTCAATAATTGTTCATTACTTAACAATTGCAGCTGATAAAATAGAAATACTGCTCGGTGAATGGTTAAAAAATAGAACGAATTAATCAATTGATTTGGAAAAGGCTGTTTTAAAAATTGTTGTTTTTGATACAAAAGCTATACGCTGCGAAGTATGCGCTGAGTTGTTTTCCACTGCGGACCGTTGCTTTCCGCGGGCACGGCCTCAGCCCCCTTGCCCCGACAAGGGGTATGCCGATGTTGTCCGCAAAGGACGGTCTTAGTCGGCCCTCATTATTTAACCACTCTCTGGGGTCTTCAGACTCGTGCTGTTCCCGCAGGAGTCAACGGTCCGCAGCGTAAGTCACTATCGTAATAGTCAGTGAGCCATACAGTACTGTTGAAACATCGTGTTAGCGGAGGGAAAACACGAAGACTCCTGCGGGAAAGCGAAGTGTTGAGACCCCGCAGTGAGCGGTCTTTGCGATTGAGGAGGCTCAGCGCAAGCTCGCGGAAAGCGAAGTGATTTTTCCACAGCGATTGTAGGGCATCGAACATGATCTTTAGTGAAGTCGATTTTTTCATCAACTGCAACGTCTACTGAGCAACTAAACTTATTTAAAAGAAAAATAAAGACCTTCTGGTAATCCAGAAGGTCTTTATTCCACTTTATACTATTTCATCAATAGAAATTGCGCTATTGTTTTTTAGAGTTACTATTTCATTTGAATTATTAACCTGTACCATCGGGCGGGTCGGAAAATTATTTTCAATAAATACAATTTGTCCCGTCTTTCCGTTTGATAGTCTCACTTTCGTCCCTACAGTAAAATTCGCTATGTTCTTCATGAACAATTCCACTACTTCATAGTCATAATGAGTGTATTTAAAACGTGATAGTTCTTCAATTGCCTGAAACGGTGATTTCTTTGCTTGGTACAATCTTTCACATGTCATAGCATGATACATATCACTTACTGCTACAATCTTAGCATAAGCGTGTATTTTATCTTTTTGAACACCTAATGGATATCCGCTTCCATCCAATCGTTCATGATGTTGCAGGATAGCTAATTTAACGACTTGGGTAATTGTTGGGATATGCTGAACCATACGATAAGAGTATGTAGGGTGATTTTTCATTTCAATTAATTCATTCTCAGACAAATCCACTGTTTTGTTCAAAATGATAGGTGAAACCTTTGCCATACCACAATCACTCAAAAAACCAGCTAAACCTATTTGTACAAAGTCACCACTTGAATAACCCATCTTCTTTCCTAAAAATGCAGACAGTATACTTACAGCAACACTATGATGATACATATAGTCTTTTTTTATATTATATAAATGTAAATTAAAAACATCAACTTCACCCTGGTCAATCCGTTCAAACAAAGGGATTACCAACTTACGAACTTCTGGCATATCAATCTGTATACTATTTTGCCAGGATTTAAATAACTTCTTATAGTTTTGTACGACATACTGATAGTGTTCATGAAATGGAAGTTTTTTCACATTACCTGATAGCTCTATTTGTTTTTCAGGCTCTTTCTCCTTTTGGATCACTTTGGGTTTGAACTCATTTCCGTCTGAAAGCTTAGAACCTACATCCACATAGCTAACTAAAAACTTTTCTAACACCATAATGTGCTCATCTGTAAGAATGGTGTTTTTAGGAATGATAGCTCGATTTGACTTTCCTTTTACATCTTTTAACAACATACAGCCTGGAACTAATTGCGATGGTTCCACTCGCATGCTATTCCCCCCTTTAGAAAACTCGGCTTATCGTAAAGCCTTAGGTACAATTTTGCAGAATGAAAGTATTTATATTTTCTTTACTTCTAAAAGAAAACTAATGGAAATCGTAAGTACTTTTATTATCCTACATATTCTAGTAAGTCCAGCCCATTCTCCAGGTAAGCAGTTGTTTATTAGAAAATTTTAATTGCACCATAAATGATACCAAAACTAGTGCCTTTTTATAGTGAAAAAAGACAACTCAAAGAGAGATAAATTTCTTTATAAATCCCTGTTTGAGTCGTCTTCTTCATGATTTATTAGTTACTCTTCGTTAGTATTGTCATCTTCTTGATCATGGTTTGGTGTATCTTCTTCTTGATTATTAACTTCTTCAGTCGTTGGCAATTCCTCTACAACTTCAGATGAAACATCATCACCATCTACTTCGATAATATCTTCCTCTTCTACTGGATCAACCTTTGCTACTGTTGCAACCTCTTCCTCTTCCTGCAAACGAATCAAGCCAACACCACGTGTATTACGTCCTGTTTGTGAAATGCCAGTGACTGGGATTCGGATTAAGATACCTGCAACCGTAATTAACATAATGTCTTCTTCCCCTGTAACAGCTTTAACTGCTACAACATGCCCAGTATCCTCGTTTAACTTACAGGTGAATATACCTTTACCACCACGTTTAGTAATTCGATACTGGTCTTCAGGTGTCCGTTTTCCAACACCTTTGTTGGTAACATGTAAGATTTGAAGGCCTTCTTCTAAAATTTCCATCGATACGACCTTATCATCACCCCTTAGGGATATACCACGTACACCTGCTGCAGTACGGCCCATTGAACGAATTTGTTCCTCAGGGAATCGAATCAAATAGCCATTTTGTGTCGCAATCATAATGTCCTTCGTTCCATCCGTTAATCGAACGGAGATAAGTTCATCATCTTCGCGTATATTGACTGCAATTAAGCCACCTTTTCTAATGTTTGCAAACTGTGACAGGGTGGTTCGCTTGGAAACACCTTTTTGTGTAGTAAAGAACAGGTAAGAATCCTCAGTAAACTCACTAACTGTTATAACTGCATTAATCGATTCACCTTTCTCAATTTGCAGTAAATTAATTACAGGAATACCTTTTGCAGTTCTACTGAATTCTGGGATTTCATATCCTTTTGCACGATAGACTTTTCCTTTATTAGTGAAAAACAATACGGTATCGTGTGTAGATGTAGAAACCAGTTCTTCAACAAAGTCTTCATCATTCGTACCCATTCCCTGTATGCCTCGACCGTTACGTTTTTGTGTACGGTAAGTCGATGCAGGAAGACGCTTGATATAGCCTTGATGGGTAAGTGTAATTACAATATTCTCTTCTGGAATTAGATCTTCATCTTCTATGAAATCCATTCCACCAACCATTATTTCCGTTCTTCGTGGGTCACTAAAACGTTCTCTGATTTCCGTTAATTCTTCGCGAATAATTTCTAATACTTTTTCTTCATTAGCCAATATTGCTTTCAACTCATCTATTAATTTAACAAGCTCATTGTATTCATTTTCAATTTTTTCTCTTTCTAAACCAGTTAATCGTTGCAAACGCATATCGAGTATAGCTTGAGCCTGTTTTTCTGAAAGGCCAAAGCGCTCCATTAAAGCATCTCGTGCAATATCACCATTGTTTGATTTACGAATTAAAGCTATGACCTCATCAAGGTGATCTAAAGCAATTCTCAATCCTTCAAGAATGTGTGCACGCGCTTCTGCTTTTCTCAATTCAAAAGCAGTACGTCTTTTGATAATTACCTTTTGATGATCGAGGTAATGTACCAGACATTGTTTGATATTTAATACCTTAGGATGACCATTTACCAGTGCCAGCATATTAATACCAAAAGTCGTTTGTAATGATGTTTGCTTGTATAAATTATTTAATAATACATTTGCGTTTACATCTCGACGTAATTCCATCACAACTCGAAGACCATTACGATCTGATTCATCACGTAAATCCGTAATGCCATCAATTCGCTTGTCTCTAACTAAATCAGCAATTTTCTCAATCAGTTTTGCCTTATTTACCTGGTAGGGAAGTTCATTAACAATGATTGTAGTCTTGCCGTTTTTCTGTTCCTCAATATGTACTTTTGCACGAATGGTAACAGAGCCTTTACCTGTCTCAAACGCTTTTCTTATCCCACTACGTCCAAGAATTTGACCATGAGTAGGAAAGTCTGGTCCATATATATGATTTTCCATTAAATCATCAATGGTTATTTCTGGATCACGACTGATTGCAAGGACAGCGTCGATGGTTTCCCCTAAATTATGTGGCGGGATATTAGTAGCCATTCCCACTGCTATTCCTGACGTTCCGTTCACAATTAAGTTAGGAAAACGCGACGGAAACACAACAGGTTCGCGTTCTGAACCATCATAGTTGTCTCGATAATCAATCGTATCTTTGTTTATATCACGTACAAGCTCCATCGAAATTTTTGACATACGTGCCTCTGTATAACGCATAGCTGCTGCAGAATCACCATCGACAGAACCGAAGTTACCATGTCCATCCACTAACATATAGCGGTAGCTAAAGTCTTGAGCCATACGCACCATTGTTTCATAAACTGCCGAATCACCATGTGGATGATACTTACCAATTACTTCACCAACAATACGTGCCGATTTTTTGTGTGCTTTGTCTGAATGCATTCCCAAATCGTTCATCGCATATAATATTCTACGATGTACAGGCTTTAAGCCATCCCGTACGTCGGGTAATGCCCGGGAGACAATTACACTCATTGCATAGTCAAGAAATGATGTACGCATTTCCTGACTAATATTTATTTCTTGAACATTTGATCGCTCTTGATCTGCCATCCTGCTACCTCCTCATCACACTAAAAACTGTGACTAACAATAAAATCATTATCCAATATGTTTACACATCTAAGTTTTGTACGTATTGCGCATTGTCTTCAATAAAATTTCGTCTTGGTTCTACTTTATCTCCCATTAACATATCAAAGACTTGATCAGCTTCAATTGCATCGGATAAATCAACCTGCAATAAAGTTCGTGTTTCCGGATCCATAGTTGTTTCCCAAAGCTGGGTAGCATCCATTTCTCCAAGTCCTTTATAGCGTTGAATACCTGGTTTCGGACTATTTGATATCTCTGAAAGAATGCGCTCTTTTTCTTTGTCATTGTATGCATAGTAAGCGGCCTTACCTTGCTGTATTTTATACAGTGGCGGCTGGGCAATATAAATATAACCTTTTTCTAAAAGAGGACGCATGTAACGGTAGAGAAACGTTAATAATAGTGTACGAATGTGAGCACCATCAACATCCGCATCAGTCATAATAATTACCTTATGGTAACGCGCTTTTGTTATATCAAAATCTTCAGCAATACTTGTCCCAAGTGCTGTAATCATTGCTCTAACTTCATTATTTGATAGTATTTTATCAAGCCTTGCCTTTTCTACATTTAAAATTTTACCACGTAACGGAAGAATTGCCTGGAAATGCCGGTCTCTTCCCTGTTTAGCTGATCCACCCGCAGAGTCACCCTCTACGATATATAGCTCACTTATTTTGGCATCTTTTGATGAACAATCTGCAAGTTTACCAGGCAGATTTGATATCTCAAGTGCGCTTTTGCGTCTTGTTAATTCACGTGCCTTCTTTGCAGCTGCACGAGCTCTAGAGGCCATTAGTCCCTTTTCAACTACAATTTTTGCAACTGATGGGTTTTCAAACAAAAACTTTGAAAATGATTCACTAAACATTGAGTCTGTAACAGTACGAACTTCACTGCTTCCAAGTTTTGTTTTCGTCTGGCCTTCAAACTGCGGATCAGGATGTTTGATAGAGATAATTGCTGCCATTCCTTCTCGTACATCGTCTCCAGTAAGGTTAGGGTCATTTTCTTTGAACAAGCCATTTTTTCTAGCATAATCATTGATAACACGTGTTAACCCTGTTTTAAACCCTGACTCATGTGTTCCACCCTCATGTGTATGGATATTGTTTGCAAACGAGTAAATGTTACTAGCAAAGCCATCATTATATTGAATTGCGACTTCAATTGTTATACCTTGATCTTCAGCCTCTATATAGAACGGCTCGTGAAGAACCTCGCGTGTACGGTTAATATACTCAACATACGAGCTAATCCCGCCTTCGTAATAATAATTAACTGGTTCACTATCGTTTCTTTTGTCTTCAAGTGAAATACTAAGGCCTTTATTTAAAAAGGCTAATTCACGTACGCGTAGAGCAAGCGTTTCGAAATCATACTCAATAGTTTCTGTGAATATTTGAGTGTCTGGTTTAAAATGGACAATTGTTCCGGTTATATCTGTATCACCAATAATTTTTATTTCTTCTTGTGGAACGCCTCTTTCAAAACCTAAAAAGTGAACATTGCCATCTAAGTGAACATAAACTTCAAGATTACTTGATAGAGCATTTACAACAGATGCCCCTACTCCGTGCAATCCACCCGAAACCTTATAACCACCACCACCAAATTTACCGCCTGCATGGAGAACAGTCATAATAACTTCTACTGCTGGGCGACCAGTTTTCTTTTGAATTCCAACCGGAATACCACGCCCATTATCCTTAACTGTAATACTATTATCTTTTTCTATAATGATTTGAATTTGATCACAGTGACCTGCCAGTGCTTCATCAATACTATTGTCCACAATCTCCCAAACAAGGTGATGTAAACCTTTTTCACTGGTAGAACCTATATACATACCTGGCCTTTTCCGTACAGCTTCTAGTCCTTCAAGCACCTGAATTTGATCAGCACCATATGCATCTTCATTTTTAATATTATTTTCTGTTGACATCTTTTCACCTACATTTCTAGAGGACAGTCGCCTCCGCTTTTCTATTCTATTTCATCTGAAAAGTTATCCAGTTTACTTATTGTAGAAATCATACTTGCTCTTTTTTTAAGTGTTGCTACGGAAAGAGAGCTGAAATAAATTAAATCATTGGTGATTACTACAGATTTAGCCTCTTCAGTCGGTGCAACTATGGACTTCTCTTTCGTTGCCCGCTCAATCATCTCTTCCATGATCGAGGAAGAAGAAATAATATTACGATCAATAATAGAAATTACATCCTTTGATCGAATCACATTATCATTTCCAATATGAATAAACATTAACTGAACCACCTTTATGTATCAATCTGTCCATTTGTCACTCTAAATAGCTCTGCTTTTCTCAGTGTCTCATGATTGATCCCATTTACACTCGTAGTAGAAACAAATGTTTGAACTTTACCCTGAATCGTATTAAGGAGATGTGACTGTCTATAATCATCTAATTCACTTAATACATCATCTAGTAATAGTATTGGGTACTCGCCAACCTCGTTATAGATTAACTCTATCTCAGCAAGCTTCATAGAAAGAGCAGTTGTACGCTGCTGTCCTTGTGAACCATAAGTCTGTACATCCTTTTCATTCACCTTAAAAAGTAAATCATCACGATGTGGACCAATTAACGTTGTTCCTCTTTCAATTTCTTTTGCTTCTATTTCTTCAAATTTAGTTAAGTAGTTAGTTTCTATTGTCGCCTTATTTGCACCTTCTGATACTTCAATTGTAGCTTGATAATGAATTTCGAGATTCTCAAGTTTACGACTGATTTCATGATGAATTGGGCTAGCCCACTTGCGTAATAATTCGAGGAAGGCAAACCTTCTTTCCAGTAGCGTTGTCGCATGTTCAACTAGTTGTTCAGTCAAGACATGAAGTAAAGCTGGATCTTTTTTTTGATTCCGCTGCATCTGTTTTAGTAAATGGTTACGTTGTTTAAGCACTTTTTGATATTGTCCAAGATGATAAATATAGCGAGGCTGGATTTGGCCTAGCTCCATATCAATAAATCTCCTCCTAATTTGTGGAGGACCCTTTACTAAAGTTAAATCTTCCGGGGCAAACATTACCACATTTAAGGCTCCTATATAGTCACTTAACCGCTTTTGTTCCAGATGATTTAATTTCGCTTTTTTTCCTTTTGTGGACATAATTATTTCGAGAGGGAAAGATCGGTTTCTTTTCGTTATGGTACCTTCAATTTTAGCATATTCTTTATCCCATTGAATAAGCTCTTTCTCTCGCGGAGTGCGGTGTGATTTTGTAAAAGCTAAAACGTAAATAGCCTCCATCAGATTTGTCTTTCCCTGAGCATTTTCACCAATTATCACATTTACTTTGTCATCAAATGAAAGATCTAACACATCATAGTTACGGTAATTCCTTAATTGTAGTTTTTCAATATGCATGACAATTCCTCATTTTTTTACCAATATTAATCGTTTTTTACTACCTCAAACGAACCTGCTTGTTCAACCTCTACCACATCATTTACATAAAGCTTTCTGCCTCTGCGTTTTTCTACTTCACCGTTAACAATGACTCCTTTATCCTGTAGAAAAGCTTTTATTATTCCACCTGATTCCAGAATGTTTGCGAGCTTTAAAAACTGTCCCAAGGTAATATACTCCGTCGTGATTTCTATTTTTTCATGCATTTTTTTCACCAGTCTCTTTTTTTTAGAATTCACATAATGATTATCCTTAAGGCTGGATATATAAATTTTGATGATGCTTTGTTTTTCTAACAATCATAAGCATTAATCAACTTTATATACCTTCAAATAATCAAATACATATGCCTTCAATCTATTTTACTAAAGTTTTGGTGTTAAGGGAAGGAACTAGGCTAAAATTGTTTAAAAACGCTTAAAAACTATTAAATTTTGTAAAATAACGAAAATAAACAGCCTCGTTTTTCAATAAAGGAGGCTGTTTATCACCGATTTGTCATTTTTTTAGTATGTGCGGACTGGCAAAATCAATTGTAAAATTGGATCGTTATTTTCTGGACGAATAATAAAAGGTCGCATTGCACCTGTAAATTCAATCTTTACTTCATCATTCTCAATCGCTTTTAAAGCATCCATCATATATTTTGAACTAAAAGATATTTTTAAATCTTCTCCCTCAATTGATTGAACAGTCATTTCCTCTACGACTCTTCCTACTTCTGGAGAATTGCTGGTAATCTCAATTAATTTACTATCTTTTGTTGCTAACCTAACAACGTTGTTACGATCTTCCTTAGCCAACAGTGATGCACGATCAATTGTATTTAATAAGTCCTTTGTTTTTGCATGAATTACTGTTTTACTTTCTTCTGGTATTAACCTTGATGTTTCTGGGTAATTTCCATCTAGTAATCTTGAAAGAAAGTAAACATGTTTGGTTCGGAACAGTATTTGATTATTGGTTACGCTAATTTCTACTGGATCTTCCGTGTCAGATAAAATTTTATTAAGTTCATTCAAACTTTTTCCCGGTACTACAACACTAGGGAATTTAAATGGTGATTGCTTAATAGGTATTTCACGTGAAGCAAGTCGATGGCTGTCAGTTGCGGTAAAACTTAGTTGTTCATCTGTAAAATTCAGTTTAACACCGGTTAGTATTGGTCGTGTTTCCATTGTAGAAACAGCAAATACTGTTTGTTTTATTAGGCTTTTCAATAAATCAGTTGGTATTTCAAAGCTTTCATCTGTTTGGAGTTTTGGAAGTTGTGGATATTCCTCAGCATCCTGTCCATTTAAATTAAACTCTGCTTTACCAGATCTGATTGTAACCTTTAGGTTTTCATCCGCTGTAATTTCTACTGTTTTTTCTGGAAGTTTACGAACGATATCTGGAAAATAACGTGCCTGCAAAACAATACTACCAGTTTCAATTGCTTCAACATTAACGATTCCTTCCTCTTCAGCAGGAATAAAGGATTGGATGGAAATGTCTGAGTCACTACCAGTAAGAGTTATTCCACTTGTTGTTGCCTCGATTTTCATACCGGTTAAGATTGGAATTGCCGTACGAGAAGATATAGCTTTCATTACATCCTGAACACTTGCGATTAGTTTTTCACGTTGAATAGTAAATTTCATTTAAATCCTCCTAATGGAAGTTCTTTATATATATATTTTGTATTAAAAAAATAGTAGTAATAGTAATAGGGCCTGTGATTATGTGGATAACTGGATTTTCCCGGTAATTACTAAGATTGGACCCCTGTGGACAATATGTTGATAAACATGGTCCCTTTATGCACACTATTCACATGTTAGTAACTTATAAATTTTTCAATTGTTCTTTGATTTCTTCTATATCCTGATTAATAACAGTATCATTTTCAAGCATGCGAGATATTTTGTCGTGAGCATGGATAACAGTAGTATGGTCACGGCCACCAAATTCTTCACCTATTTTAGGTAATGAAAAATCTGTCATCTCTCTTGATAGATACATCGCTATTTGTCTAGGAAATGCAATAGATTTAGTTCGTTTCTTCGCAATAAAGTCGTCTTGTTTTATATTGTATTTCTCCCCAACAACCTGCTGAATTTTCTTAATGGTAACAACCTTTGGCTTCCGATTTGGAATAATATCCTTTAATGCATCAGCTGCAAGTGAAGCATCTATATCTCGATTAACCAATGATGAATAAGCTACAACTCGTATCAGAGCACCTTCGAGTTCACGAACATTTGTATCAACCTGATTAGCTATATACATCATTACTTCGTTAGGAATGTCCAAGCCCTCAGCCTTTGCCTTTTTACTTAAAATTGCACTACGTGTTTCTAAATCAGGGGGTGTTATATCTGTAATCAAGCCCCATTCAAACCGAGAACGAAGTCGGTCTTCCAGTGTTGGAATTTCCTTTGGTGGTCGGTCGCTTGAGATGATAATTTGTTTATTTTCTTCATGTAATGTATTAAACGTATGAAAAAATTCTTCCTGTGTTGATTCTTTTCCAGCAATGAATTGAATATCATCTATTAGTAGGACATCTACATTACGATATTTATTACGGAAATTTATTGTTTTATTATCCATGATGGCATTAATAAATTCATTCGTAAATTTTTCAGATGAAAGATAGACTACTCGTGCATCAGGGTTATGATCTCGAACGTAATGTCCAATTGCATGCATCAGATGCGTTTTACCAAGTCCTACACCTCCATAAATAAATAGAGGATTATAAGCTTTTGCTGGTGCCTCGGCTACCGCGAGTGAAGCAGCATGTGCGAAACGATTTCCGGATCCGATTACAAAAGTATCAAATGTATAGTTAGCGTTTAATGCGGTTTTTGGCGCATCTGGATCCTGGTTATTTGAAATAGTTGGAATAGACCTGGGCGTGGAATTAACAGAGTCTGGTTCGATATTTGTTTCCGGAATGATAAATTTGGTTTTTAATGAAGCGCCTGTAATTTCAACTAATATTTCTGAGATTAATGTAGTATATCGACCTTCCAACCAATCTCGTGCAAATTCATTTGGAGCAGAAACGATTAATGTATCATCCTGAAGTTTTTCTGCCTTTGTATTTTTCAACCATGTATCAAAACTAGGCTTGCTAACTTTTTCTTCAACTTTTTCAAGCGCAGCAGCCCATAATTCTTCAATGTTTTCCAAGTTGGGTTCACTCCTTTCGGTAAAAAATATGATAGAAAAAGCCTCTCTCAATCTTTCGATGAATAAACGGTCCAGAAAGATGGAAAGGCAATTTCTTTAGCAGGTAAGAAAGTATAAATCCTTTCTTACTGCATAAGTGTAACTAAGGCTTTCGCCATTAGTGCTTGGCGATAAGCCAAGTTTTCTAATAAAAACTAGCTTTAGTAATCAGTGAAAGCTAGTATAACAAATTTTTTAAGCATGTGGATAATAAATTCTTTTACATAAGTGTTTTAGTAACGTTATGTACCTTTTCCACATAGTTGTTGATAAGTTGATAAACAGACGTGTGAACAAGTATCCACAGGTTATTAACACAATGTGGATATCTTTTTTATGACTTACAATTTTCCACATCGTAAAGCACAAATATAATACCAAAAAAAAGAGGTTAATGCAACGGTTTTTCGACAGTTATCCACAAAAACCACCCCTTGTAGACAAGATTTATCCACACCACTATATTTTGTGATTATCCTGTCGATATGTGGTGTGGATAAAAAAAGTGATAAAAAAAAGATAAACAATTGCCTGTGGGTAACTATTTTTTATAGGGATGTTGACAGATGGTACATGTTTTACGTATAATTATTTAGACTGTCTACTGGATATGTTAAGTTTTAATTTTTAATTCCTCAGGGAGGTGTAAGATAAATGAAAAGAACGTATCAGCCAAATAACCGTAAGCATAAAAAGGTACACGGATTTCGCGCGCGTATGAGCACTAAGAACGGACGTAAAGTTCTAGCACGCCGTCGTCTAAAAGGAAGAAAGGTATTATCTGCATAGACCGCTGAATGTCAGTGGTCTTTTTTCCACTTATTAAGAAAGTATAAGAAAAACAGGTGCTTAATCATTTGGCAGTTTTTCTAATAGAAGAGAAGCAGTGATTCCTGTTCCTTCTTGTAATGGAGGAGCTATAGGGGTCACTGCTTATTATATATAGATAGAGGTTAATTGGATCAGTAAAGGTGATTAAATGAAAAAGGCATATCGTATAAAGGATAATGAAGAATTTCAGGATGTTTTTAAAAAGGGAAAGTCTTTTGCCAACCGCCAATTGGTTCTCTATTATATGGATAAGGTTGGACAAACCCACTTTCGAGTTGGTATATCTGTAGGAAAAAAAATTGGAAACGCTGTTACACGAAATCGAATTAAGCGTCATTTACGTCACGCATTTCAGGATTTGGATGAATATATCTCAAAATCAACTGATATTGTGATAATTGCTAGACAGCCTACAAAAGAAATGACTTATGATCAATTTAAAAAGAGTTTAACTCATCTGCTATCGAGAGAAAAAATCTTGAAAAAATAATATTCCCAATTTGTTGGTTTATGATAAAATCGTTAATAACAAGTAATACATAGTTGTCGTTACGTAAGGAGGAAATCTAGTGTCAAAAAAGTTTTTTTTACTAGTAAGCATGCTAGGGTTAGTCGTATTACTTTCCGGATGTATGAATATTGATAAACCTATTACATCAGAAAGTGAAGGAATTTGGGATCAATATTTTGTTTTCCCAATGTCGTGGTTAATTGAATACTTTGCTGAACTTTTTGGTGGAAGTTATGGTTTAGGAATCGTTATTGTAACAATTATTGTTCGATTCGTGCTTTTACCGTTAAACGTAAAGCAATTGAAAAGCTCAAGGGCAATGCAGGATGTGCAACCAGAGCTAAAGGAACTTCAAAAGAAATATAGCTCCAAGGATGCTAATACTCAACAGAAACTGCAAAAAGAAACAATGGCGTTATTCCAGAAACATGGCGTAAATCCACTTGCAGGTTGTTTACCAATTTTTGTACAAATGCCTGTGTTGATTGCGATTTATCATGCAATTATGCGAAATGCTGAAATACAAACACATAGTTTTTTATGGTTCGAACTAGGGGAATCAGATCCTTATTTTATTCTTCCTATCGTTGCAGGTGCAGCTACATTTTTACAACAGAAGTTAATGATGGCCGGTAGTCCAGCAGGTCAGAATCCGCAAATGATGGTGATGTTGTATGTAATGCCGATTATGATCACTGTCTTTGCAATGTTCTTCCCAGCAGCACTTGCCCTATATTGGGTTGTAGGTAATATCTTCATGGTTGCACAAACTGTTTTTATTCGTAAGCCAATGATGAAAGATAAGGAAGATGCTAGTACTGGAGGAGACAAAAAGTGAGAGAAATAACTGCTACTGGTCAAACTGTCGAAGAAGCGGTCCAATCAGCGTTAGAGCAGTTAAACACAACGAAGGACCAAGTCGATATTACGGTTATCGACGAAGGGAAAAAAGGGATTTTTGGCTTATTTGGCTCAAAGAGGTCAATTGTCAAGGTAAGTTTTGGTAAAGACCAAGTTCAACAAACAGAAAAGTATATTAGGGATTTAACGCAAAACATGGGTGTAGAGGTTGAAACTACCACTACTGTTGTCGGAAACCATGTAACATTTGAGTTAAGTGGAGAAAGAATTGCTTTATTGATTGGTAAACGTGGTCAGACATTAAATGCACTGCAATATCTGGTGCATTTGGTGTTGAATAAGGATGGTAAGCAATTTTACACAGTGACCGTTGATGCTGAAGGTTATCGAGGTCGCCGTAAGCAAACACTTGAGTCATTAGCATTAAAAATGGCTGATAAAGCTAAACGATTAAATAAAAAAGTTGCCCTTGAACCTATGCCAGCATATGAACGCAAAATCATTCATAGCGCTTTACAAGGTGAAAAGAACATCTCTACGTATTCTGATGGTGTCGAACCACATCGGCATATTGTAATAAAGCCATAGTTATATTTTTTAAAACCCTGTTGAATCAGGGTTTTTTTATTTTTCTGTTTTCTAAAAAATTGTCGTATTCAAACACAAAATCTATAAACTGCGACGTAAGCGCTGAGTTGTTTTCCGCTACGGACCGTTGCTTTCCGCGGGCACGGCCTCAGCCTCCTCGAGAAAACCACTCTGCGGGGTCTTCAGACTCGTGCTGTTCCCGCAGGAGTCAACGGTCCTCCGCTCCTATCAACTATCGTAATAGTGAAGGAGCATAAATTACCTCGGGTCTATTCGGCATGAAAATCAAAGGTGCAGCCACCATATTCGTGACCAATATGAAAAGAATTATCAAACTAATAAATGAAAAATAGGAGGAAAATAGCCTCCTATTTATAAAAAGTAGAGTATTTTCCCTCAGTATTTGGAAAAATGCCCCTTTTTTTCTTCTTTTTTTGGAGTTCTTAAAATAGGAGGCTTTTTCAGCAGCCTCGAAAGCGAAGTGTTGAGACCCCGCAGTGAGCGATCTTTGCAATCGAGGAGGCTTAGCGCAAGCCCTAAGGTGCGCGTAGTGATTTTTCCGCAGCGCAGGGCGTCAAAAAAGTATTCACTATGTCGCAGCAGTTTATATCAACTGTGAGGGAAAAGGCAAAACAACTTATGAAGGATTTGTAGGTAGATGTAGGTAGTACAAATGTATGGAGATAAGAGATTTAACTATATCTATCTTCTCATTTTTTCTAATAACAAAGGTGTTTATCATTCCAGGCGAGAAGACTCCATCCTCAAGGAATGAGAAGGGCGTTAGCAAGATGAATCGCCTTCGGACAAGGGATAGCTTTAGCTATCTCAATTGTCCGGCTAATTAAGCACTAGCCCAAAAGTCTAAAGCGTTTTTCATAGCTCAACTTATCATTGTTACCGAACAAATGTTTGCGTTTTTTAAGTTATCATATATAATAAAAGAGAAAGGGAGGTGACCGTTTTGCTTGGCCATAGGGCTTATAAATTCAGAATCTATCCTAACCAGAATCAAGCTATCTTGATAAATAAAACCATAGGATGTTCTCGTTTTGTGTTCAATCATTTTTTGACAAAATGGAATGCAACGTATAGGGAAACGGGAAAAGGTTTGACCTACACCATTTGTTCTTCTCAATTACCACAACTAAAGAAAGAATTGGATTGGCTAAAAGAAGTGGATAGCATCGCTATTCAGTCCTCAGTTAAAAACCTTGCCGATTCTTATTCCAGGTTCTTCAAAAGACAAACGAATACTCCACGTTTTAAGTCTAAAAACAACAAGGTGCAATCCTACACAACTAAATACACGAACGATAATATTGCAATTGTAGGTAACAAAATGAAACTGCCTAAACTCGGACTTGTTAAATTTGCTAAAAGTCGAGAAGTCGAAGGTCGCATTTTAAACGCTACTATTAGACGTAATCCAAGTGGTAAATACTTTGTATCCATTCTTGTTGAAACAGTAATACACGAATTACCTAAAACAAACATGTCTGTTGGCATCGATGTTGGACTGAAAGAATTTGCCGTTCTTTCCAACGGAACAAAATACGCAAATCCAAAATTTTTTCGAGCCGTAGAAAAGAAATTGGGTAAAGCACAGGCGTCACTTGCAAGACGAAAGAAAGGTTCTTCCAACTGGAATAAACAACGAATTAAAATTGCACGACTTCACGAAAATATAACCAATAGAAGAAAAGATTACTTGCATAAAATCTCATACAATATTGTTAAAAACCACGACATAATTGGTATCGAGGATTTGCAAGTATCCAATCTATTGAAAAATTATAAGTTAGCAAAGGCGATTAGCGAGGTAAGTTGGTCACAATTTCGAACAATGCTAGAATACAAAGCAAAGGGTTGTGGGAAACAAGTTGTAGTTGTCGCTAAAAATTTCCCTTCTAGCCAACTCTGTTCCTGTTGTGGCTATCAAAACAAAGCCGTTAAGAATCTCGCACTACGTGAGTGGGATTGCCCATCTTGTGGTACACATCACGACAGGGATTTTAACGCAAGTATAAATATTAAGAATGAAGCAATAAGACTGCTAACCGTAGGTCCTACGGGGTTAGCCTAATTAAAACCGACTGTTAGGTTGGTGTTCTTAGGAATCTCCCACTTCAAACAGACCGCAAGGTCGTTAAGTGGCGAGAGGGTTCAACCATACACCTTTGAAACCCTGGTATCATACAGAAAATGATATAATTGAACATAGTTAGTAAAGAAAAATTAAAAGATGTAGCAAATATTGTTGGGGCAGCAATATTCCAAGTAGCTAGAAAAGATACGCCAGCACTTGAAAAGTCGACTGTGGCACCAGTTCCTGTGGATTATTATTATGAGGAACCGAATCTTTAAGACTGTTGATAATTAAATGTAAAAGAAAAAGATGTTTATTCACATGTGGATAAACATCTTTTTTTATGGTAAACTTTTATCTTTGTGGATAAGTTTATTTTTGGGTTAAAATGTGATATTCTATTTAGTTAGTGACGATAAACAAAATTACGCTAGTAATAGATATAAATAGATGTAGTAAAAGTAGGTGAAAGACGTGGAGACAGAAACAATTACAGCAATTTCAACACCAATTGGTGAAGGTGCGATTGCGATTGTTAGGTTAAGTGGACCATCTGCAATAGTTATTGCCAATAACTTGTTTCAAGGGAAAAATTTGGAGCAGGTTGATTCGCATACGATTCATTATGGTAAAATAATTGATCCTGAAACAAATGAGGTTGCAGAAGAAGTGATGGTTACAGTTATGCGAGCTCCAAAAACCTTCACAAGAGAAGATGTAGTGGAAATCAATTGCCATGGTGGATTAGTTTCCATTAATCGCATTTTGGAAATTTTGCTGAGCAGAGGTGCACGTTTAGCAGAGCCAGGTGAATTTACAAAACGCGCATTTCTTAATGGTCGAATAGATTTATCACAGGCCGAGGGTGTTATGGATTTAATCAGAGCAAAAACTGATAAAGCTATGTCGGTTGCTCTGAAACAAATGGATGGTAGGTTGTCGGCTTTAATCCAACGCCTTAGACAAGAACTGCTTCAAACGGTGGCACATGTCGAAGTTAACATCGATTACCCAGAGTATGACGATGTTGAAGAAATGTCTCATGAAATGATGCGGGTTAAGACAAAAGAAGTTCACGATGAAATTGAAAAATTGTTAGAAGTAGCTAAACAAGGTAAAATTTTACGTGAAGGACTTGCGACAGCTATAATCGGACGGCCAAATGTAGGTAAATCTTCTTTAATGAATACTCTTGTTCAGGAAAACAAAGCAATTGTTACAGAGGTTCCTGGAACTACACGCGACATTATTGAGGAATATGTAAATGTTCGTGGCGTACCTCTACGTCTTGTAGATACTGCTGGAATCAGAGAGACAGAAGATATCGTCGAGAAGATAGGTGTCGAACGCTCAAGGAAAGTATTGAAAGAATCAGATCTTATCTTATTTGTTTTAAATAACAATGAAGAACTAACCACAGAAGATGAAAAACTATTTGAAGCAGTATCGGGCTTAGAATATATAGTAATTATTAATAAAACAGATTTGCCTGCGAAATTGGATATCGATAGTGTTAGAACACTCTCTGAGGGAAAGCCTATTCTTACTACATCCTTAGTAGAAGAAAAAGGAATTGATGAATTAGAAAAGGCAATTGCTCAAACCTTCTTTACGGGTGAAATTGATAGCGGGGATTTAACTTATGTGTCTAACGTTAGACACATTCAGCTTTTAAAACAGGCAAAACAGGCTTTAGAAGATGCAGTAGCAAGCTTAGAAATAGCTATGCCACTTGATATAATACAAATTGATGTTACTCGAACCTGGGAGTTGCTAGGTGAAATAATTGGAGATACAGCAAGTGACAGCTTAATCGACCAGTTATTCTCACAATTCTGCCTAGGGAAATAAGAAAAGCGTAGGCTCCCGTTAGGGCTGAAACGCATAAGCAAGAGACCGAAGAGCACAAGGGTTACGTGCTCGAAGTGTCAATTGCTTATGACGCGAACCCCTGGGAGCCAAAGCTAGACAATAAGAAAAGCGTAGGCTCCTGTAAGGGGTGAAACGTATAAGCAATAGGTAGCGACAGCCATGAAAATACGTTATGGACAAAAATAAATAAATAGTAAATCGGTATAAATAAGAAAGGGTGAAAGAATATGGTATACGATGCAGGCCGTTATGATGTGATTGTAATAGGAGCAGGTCATGCTGGTGTAGAAGCAGGTATTTCTGCAGCTAAAATGGGAGCGAAAACGTTAATGCTCACACTTAATTTAGATATGGTTGCTTTTATGCCTTGTAATCCATCACTAGGTGGACCGGCTAAAGGAATTGTTGTTCGTGAAATAGATGCACTAGGTGGAGCAATGGCAAAGGTAATAGATAAAACGCATATCCAAATGCGTATGCTGAACACTGGAAAAGGTCCTGCAGTTCAGGCTCTTAGGGCTCAGGCAGACAAACCTTTATATATTAGAGAAATGAAAAGTATGATTGAGAATCAAGAAAACCTTACTTTAAGACAAGGTATGGTTGAAAAGCTTATTGTTGAAGATGGTATTTGTAAAGGTGTCCTAACCGAGACAAAGGCAGCTTATCACGCAGAAACAGTTATTATTACTACAGGAACTTTTATGCGCGGAAAAGTATTAATAGGAGATTTAGAATATGAAAGTGGTCCAAATAATCAACGCGTCTCAGTTAAGTTGTCTGAGCATCTCGAAGAACTTGGTTTTGAATTAACTCGTTTTAAAACGGGTACACCACCACGGGTTAATAGCCATACAATTGATTACTCAAAAACTGAGATTCAACCTGGAGACGATAAGCCACAAGCTTTCTCATATGAAACAACTGAGTATATTACTGATCAAATACCATGCTGGTTGACATATACAAATGAATTTACACATCAAATAATTAGCGATAACTTAAATTTATCTGCAATGTACTCCGGTATGAAACGAGGAACTGGACCACGTTACTGTCCTTCAATAGAAGACAAAATCGTTCGGTTTAATGATAAACCACGTCATCAGGTCTTTTTAGAGCCTGAAGGTCGTAATACAGAAGAGGTATATGTGCAGGGATTATCTACTTCATTACCTGAATCCGTACAACACGAATTGCTTAAAACTGTTCCAGGGTTAGAAAAGGCTGAAATCATGCGTGCAGGTTATGCCATTGAGTATGATGCGGTAGTTCCGACTCAGTTATGGCCAACTCTTGAAACAAAGAATATTCCTGGTCTTTTTACTGCAGGACAGATTAATGGAACATCAGGTTATGAAGAGGCTGCAGCTCAAGGTATTATGGCTGGAATTAATGCAGCTGCCAAGGTATTAGGTCGTGATCCATTGATTCTAGATCGGTCTCAGGCATATATTGGTGTATTAATTGATGACTTAGTTACAAAAGGTACAAATGAGCCGTATAGGTTGTTGACATCAAGAGCAGAATACCGCCTATTGTTACGTCATGACAATGCTGATTTTCGTTTAACGGAAGTAGCTTATGGTCTTGGGCTAATTACCGAAGAGAGATACAATAAATTCCTAGAGAAAAAAGCATTGGTTGAGGAAGAAAAAAGCCGTTTGTCTAAAATTACAATTAAGCCAGAAGCAAATGTGCAAGCACTTCTGGAAACAGTTAATGCAACGCCTTTAAAAGAACCTTTAAAAGCATTGGATTTACTGAAGCGACCAGAAGTTTCCTATCATCTGATTGAACAAATGGTACCTTTTGAAAAAGAATTACCAAGTGAAGTGAAAGAACAAGTGGAGATACAGATTCAGTATGAAGGCTATATCAAGAAAGCTATTGACCAGGTTGATCGAATGCTTAAAATGGAAGACAAAAAGATTCCTGATAACATTGATTACAGTGATATTAATGGTATTGCAACCGAAGCTAGAGAGAAATTAAAGAATATAAGACCACTTTCGGTTGGTCAAGCATCAAGAATATCAGGCGTCAATCCATCAGATGTATCCATTTTACTGGTTTATATTGAACAGGGAAAAATTGCGCGTATAGCTAATTAATTGTTGAGGAGATCAAACCATGAACCCAGAATTATTTGTTAAGGAACTTGAACTAAAAGGAATAAAGTTAGATGATAGACAAATAAAACAGTTTGACATTTATTTCCATACACTAGTTGAGTGGAACGAAAAAATGAACCTAACTGCTTTAACAGAACAAACCGATGTCTATTTAAAACATTTTTATGATTCAATAACTGCTGCTTTTCATTACGACTTTTCAAGCGAAGTTCATATTTGTGATGTGGGAGCTGGTGCTGGGTTCCCAAGCATCCCACTTAAAATATGTTTTCCCCATATTAATGTAACAATTGTCGATTCATTACAGAAAAGAATTTCCTTCTTAAATCAATTAGCGACAAATTTAGACATTGAAAATGTTGCATTCTATCATAGTAGAGCAGAAGATTTTGGAAAAAACAGCAAGTTCAGGGAAAAATTTGATATTGTTACAGCTCGTGCTGTTGCCCGTATGAGTGTTTTATCTGAATTGTGTTTACCTCTTGCGAAGAAAAATGGAGTATTTATTGCGATGAAAGCTGCACAAACTGCAGAGGAATTAAAAGATGCGGAAGCTGCTATTGGAATTCTTGGAGGAGAGTTAATGAATGTTCACACTTTCACTTTACCCAAGGAAGAAAGCGAGCGATCAATTATCATGATTGAAAAGAAAAGAAAAACTCCTAATAATTTCCCTAGAAAAGCAGGGGTTCCAAACAAAACACCTATAACATAGTATATGGATAAATATATTTTTCCTAATAGATATATTTTTAGCTTAAATATGGTAAAATAAGAACAGATATGTTGTTCGTGGCGGTTTTGATATAGTTTTGTTTGAGTGTTTTACATAAAGAATAACGCTAGTAACTATGGTCAGCTACAAAACAGAATCTATGAAAATAGTAAATTGTTCCACGTGAAACAATTTACTATTTGGTAGGTAGTAATTAACGAACTAGTTTTGTAAAAAAGGTGGTGTCTGATAATATGGTACGTTCTTTCAATCGAATTTTCGGGATAGGTGATAAACCGGATTCTGAGCCAGAAGAAGAAGTCTATCAACCTAATGAAGTAATACAGCTTGATATCATGAAAATAAAACCGAATCGTTTTCAACCGAGGTCCATATTCAATGAAGAAAAAATTTCCGAACTTGCACAGACAATTAAAACTCATGGTATGATTCAACCCATTGTAGTCCGTAAAATAGAAGAGGATCAATATGAATTAATTGCTGGGGAACGAAGATGGCGAGCGGTCCAAATGTTAGGATGGGATAGCACTCCTGTAATTGTACAGGAAATGACTGATACTCAAACCGCCTCAGTAGCGTTAATTGAGAATCTTCAAAGGGAAGAACTTACGGTTATAGAAGAAGCGCGTGCGTATGCAAGACTCTTGGAATTGCACGGAATAACACAAGAAGCTTTAGCGCAGAGGTTAGGGAAGAATCAATCAACTATTGCCAATAAGCTTAGATTGTTGAAATTAGATGACTCTGTCCAACAGGCCTTACTAAATAAAGATATAACTGAGAGACATGCTAGAGCATTAATAAAAGTTAAAGACAATGAGAAACAGTTAAAACTATTAAATGAGATCATTGAACATGATCTTAATGTGAAACAAACTGAAGAACGAATAGATAAGATAGAGAACAAAAATGAAGAAGTAAAAAAGAAAAAGCCTAAACTTAAAGGTGTAAATAAAGACATGAGAATTGCGGTTAACACCATTAGACAATCGTTAACGATGGTAACTGATACGGGAATTGACGTAGAAACCAATGAGGAAGACTTAGAGGATTATTATCAATTCACTATTAAGATTCCAAAAAAGAAGCAATAAATATTATTGATATTATACATCTATATTTACCCATCTTTTGCAGATGGGTTTTTTCTGCAATATGGTTAAACGATGGTTTATATAGTTTAGATAACTTTTCCCACTTTTATTGTTAATAAATGATAGAATAAATAGTATAGAATGATAGGTAGGTGACAGTATGGGTAAAATAATCGCCATGGCAAATCAAAAAGGTGGCGTAGGAAAAACCACTTCAGCCGTCAATCTAAGTGCATGCCTTGCATACTTAGACAAAAAAGTATTATTGGTAGATATAGATCCCCAAGGCAATGCAACAAGTGGGTCTGGGGTTAATAAAGCTGATGTAAACCAGTGCATTTATAATGTGTTGGTAGAAGACGTACCAGCAAAAGAAGTGATAACACAATCGGGAGTTCCAAATTTAGATATAATTCCAGCAACTATTCAGTTAGCTGGTGCGGAAATAGAATTAGTACCAACTATTTCAAGAGAAATCCGTTTGAAAAAGTCTTTGGAAGAGGTTAGAGAAGAATATGATTACATTATAATTGACTGTCCACCTTCATTGGGTTTATTGACAATCAATGCCTTGACCTCTTCTGACACAGTGTTAATTCCAGTTCAATGTGAGTATTATGCATTAGAAGGGTTAAGTCAATTATTAAATACAATCAGATTAGTTCAAAAGCATTTAAACAAAGATTTAATGATTGAAGGCGTGTTACTAACCATGCTTGATGCTCGAACAAACCTTGGTTTACAGGTGATTGAAGAAGTTAAAAAGTATTTTCAGGATAAAGTATACAACTCTATTATCCCGAGAAACATCCGTTTAAGCGAGGCGCCGAGTCACGGACAGCCCATAATTACGTATGATCCAAAGTCACGAGGTGCTGAAGTTTATCTTGAATTAGCGAAGGAAGTGATGAATAGTGGTGAGAGGGTTAGGTAAAGGCATTAATGCACTTTTTCCAGAAGTTGATGAAAAAGAAGAAACTGTCAAAGAAATACCGATAAATGAGTGTAGACCAAATCCATATCAGCCTAGAAAGACATTTCATGCAGACGCTATTGAGGAATTAAAAGATTCTATCCTCGAATACGGAATTATACAACCTCTAATCGCACGTAAGAGTATTAAAGGATTTGAAATTGTAGTGGGAGAACGCCGCTATCGTGCTGCGAAAGAGGCGGGATTAGAAACAATTCCAGTAGTTATAAAAGAGTTAACGGATGAAAAAATGATGGAAATAGCTCTGCTGGAAAACCTTCAAAGAGAAGACTTAACACCAATAGAAGAAGCTCAAGCTTATGCTAACCTTATTCGGGAACTTAAGATAACACAGGATGAACTATCCAAAAGGTTGGGTAAAAGCAGATCACATATTGCTAACTTAGTTCGTCTATTATCACTACCTGATCAAATTATCGCATATATTAATAATGGTGAACTTTCCATGGGTCATGGACGTGCATTATTAGGTATTAAAGATAATGAAAAGCTTCTTCCTTTTGTAAATAGAGTGCGAAAAGAGAAGCTGAACGTTCGCCAGGTTGAACAAATGATAATTGAAATGAACAAACAGCCAATAAAAAAGAAAGCAAAACCGAAAGCAGATATTTTCCTGCAAGAGAGGGAATCTATTCTAAGAGACCGGCTTGGAACATCAGTTTCTATTCAACGAGGTAAAAGAAAAGGTAAGATTGAAATTGAATTTTTCTCAAATGAAGATTTAGATAGAATAATTGAAGCTTTAGAATCATAGTAAGTAGATGTGAGAGACTAACATTAGCGTATCAAAGCTACGTTGGTCTCTTTTTGGGTTATATAATATATTAGTCAAGAGGTTGGTGATTAAGTGATCTATTTTGACCAGGCAGCTTCTTCTTTTCCTAAGCCGCCAAGTGTCGCAGAAGCAATGATACATGCAGTTAATTTTGTTGGGGCTAATCCGGGAAGGGGAGGTCACGCTCTTGCAAGACAGGCATCTGATATTATTAATAACACACGTGAGAAAACCGCTGAAATCTTTGGTTGTTCCGATCCGAACAAAGTCTTATTTTACCAGAATGCTACGATTGGACTGAATCAAGCAATTAAAGGGTTAACCTGGAAAGATGGTGATCACGTTATTACTACAGCGTACGAACATAACTCCATACGAAGGCCCTTAGAATATATTAAAGAACAATTGGGCGTATCTGTTACGTATATTGATACTCCTGAAGAGGCAGGCAGTGATTTGTTCATAGATGCCGTGCAGAATGCTATAGAACCGAACACTCGGCTTATAGCAATGACGCATGCGTCTAATGTAACAGGACGCATATTTCCAATTAACGAAGTAACAAAAGTTGCACAAAAAAATGATATCCTTACACTTATAGATGCGTCCCAAACAGCTGGACATATTCCAATAGATATGAAAAAACAAAGAATAGATATGTTAGTTTTTCCAGGACATAAAGGGATATTAGGACCGCAAGGGATCGGGGCGTTATTAGTCGAGGGAAATGTAAACTTGTTACCTATCCATCATGGGGGTACTGGCACTTTTTCTAACTCACCTAAACAACCTGAAAAGTGGCCGGAATACTTAGAAAGTGGAACATTAAATACCCCTGGAATAGCAGGACTTCATGCAGCTCTAGTTGAATATGAAAAAAGAAAAAAGGAAATTGTTCCACGTGAAACAATTTTATCAAACGCTCTATTTAAAGGGCTTTCTGCGATAGAAGGGGTTACATGTTACGGAACAAGTTCCGTAACATATCGCATACCAATAGTAGCCTTCAACATTGAAAACATCAATTCACAAGAGGTAAGTATGATTCTTGATTCTCACTATAATATAGCAGTTCGTGCAGGTGTGCATTGTAGTCCGCTAACGCATGAGGCATTAAAAACAACTGATCAAGGGATGGTAAGAGCGAGTTTAGGAATTTATAATACCGAGGATGAAGTAAATGAATTTATTTCAGCTATACAAGAAATTGCAGAGTCATACAAAGAAATATAATTAGTTAATATTGGAGTGAAGGGTATGGTGTTGTACGGGACGTTGTTCAATGGGGCATGTATAATTGCCGGTAGTTTACTTGGTTTATTTTTCACTAAAATTCCAGAACGTTATAAAGAGACAGTCATGCATGGAATAGGGTTAGCGGTAGTATTAATAGGCTTACAAATGGCTTTTTCTACCGAAACAATAGTTGTTGTATTGTTAAGCTTATTAACTGGTGCGATTGTTGGGGAATTCATTCATTTAGAAGAAGGTTTAAACCGACTGGGTGCCTGGATTGGAAGTAAATTCACAACGAAAAATGAAAGCTTTAGTGTTGCACAGGGATTCGTTACTGCCTCGTTAATATTTGTAATAGGTGCAATGTCTGTAATAGGTGCTTTGGATAGTGGCATACGAGGGGATCATGAAATACTAGTAACAAAAGGGATTATTGATGGTTTTGTTGCGCTTGTATTAACCACAACACTAGGATTTGGCGTAATATTTTCTGTGGTGCCAGTTATATTGTATCAAGGCTCCATTGCCCTTTTAGCTACACAAATCACCAAATGGCTACCGGAATCCTTTTTGGATGGATTTATAGTAGAATTAACAGCAGTCGGTGGGTTACTGATCGTGGCGATTGGGTTGAATTTATTAAAAATAACACAAATACGAATTGGTAATTTACTACCATCACTCGCTACCGTTATTTTCATCTACTATGTCTACCAATTGTTATAGATTCGCAAAAAGATATCACAAAGGCTTCTACTAGATAAAATAGTAGAAGCCTTTTTCTATTAGTTTTTTTTCGTAAGTTTTATTGCTTTTTATCTTCGCAGCTTGATGAAAACTGCGACATAAATGTTGTGTTGATTTCAGCTGCGGGGTCTTCAGACTCATGCTGTTCGAGGCTGCTGAAAAACTTAAATATGGTACAAAATGTGTCGATCTACCATCGCATCTTCGAATATACTTCGCTTTCCGCGGGAGAGTGCCGAGCCTCCTCGGACTACCGTCCTGCGGGGTCTCGTCGATCTCTTACTTCCCGCAGGAGTCTACGTATATTCAAGATGCTAATTGAAGTGAAAAGTTAAATTTTTAAAATCTACCGCTTTTTCAGCGGCCTCCATGCTGTTCCCGCTTGAGTCGACTGCCCAACGCTTCAATCAATCGTATATATTTTTTTTACATAATGGTCGTAAATTTAACGGTAAACAACGTCGCACTCTATAAACTTTCTATTAATAACAACAATGTATTAGAAAAGCCATCTATTAAAAGAATTAATAAAAGTATTCTTTCCTAATGTATTTTCTTTTCACCATCAATAGCATGAGCGACAACAGAAGGGGGAGTGATACAATGCTGGAGGCGTTCGTCTATCATCATTAATAGGCTAGCTAATTGTTTTGCCATGTCTACTACAAGAGATAGTCTAGTATTCTGTAAAATAGAAAACTCCATAAATCCACTAATATTAACGACTCCGGTTAGATGAATATCACCAATTGGAGGGAGTGATTTATTTAAAGCGGCTCCAGGTTTTAATGCGCCTTTCCCTAATATGATATTTCCAACAGAAGTAGATTTTCCTAAACATGCATCAACCCCAATAATAAACGGATTTCGGTGTTTGTTATGAATTAACTGAATATATGATTCAAGGTTGGTTGCGTGTACTGGTTCATGAAGTGACCCATAAACAGTTATATGTTTTGGATGATAATCTTGTAAATATGCACCAGTTAATGGACCGAGGGAATCACCGGTTGATCGATCAGTTCCGATACAAATTACCACATATTCTTTTGGCAAATTTGGTAGCCAGGAAATAATTTGCTTGCTCATAAGTTTCGTCAAGCGTGAATCTGTATAGCAAAAGCGCATGTTTTCCGGATCCTTTTCTATCACGTATTGTTTTTTTAGATTCATAGCTTATCCTCCACAAACATATTAATAGTAGTATACGACTTAAAAAGGATAACTATACGTCTATTTTGATATTAATTGGAGGAAAGCTAATGTTGAGTTCAGGCTTTAAATGGATGTTTTTAATAATTGGAACAACAATAGGGGCAGGGTATGCATCTGGTAGGGAATTATGGCAATTTTTTGGGCTTGAAAGTGGACTGGCTATAGCAATATTTTCCATATTATTTTCGGTGTCATGTGTTGTAATTATGAAGGTGGGTTACCAAAAAAAGTCTACCGACTATTTACCAGTGCTGGAGGTAATTGTGGGTAAGAAACTTACAAAGTTATATGATGTAATGGTTTTTGTCTACCTGTTTACCACCACAGTTGTAATGCTTGCTGGAAGTGGAGCAACAGGGCAGGCCTTTTACTTTTCCTATTGGTGGGGAGTTGGATTTATAGCTGTCTTACTAGTGCTTTTATTTGTAAGAGGTGTAAATAGTCTTTTAACAATAAATCAATTTATTTTGCCGATATTATTAGTAGGACTTCTTTCCGTACTTGTGTTGTTTACATTTGATCATAAGCTAGCGCTTTTTTCCAATTTGAAACACCAAGAAAACTGGAAAGCTGCATTTCCATTTACGGCATTAAATATATTGCCACTAATAGCTGTTCTAGGTGCGATTGGTAACAAAATTCAATCACAAAAGGAAATATTAGTTGCTGGTATCGGGAGCGGGTTAACGTTGGGTATTGTTTCATATATTTATAATAATAGTTTGATCCAAATAGCCGAAGAGATATTGGTTTACGAAATTCCTCTTTTTGCAATACTTAAACATTATAATTTTGGAGTATTAGTGTTTATGTCAATCATGTTGTGGTTTGCAATATTTACTACAGCAGCATCAGGGATTTTAGGATTAACTACACGGATACAGAGTTATTGGAAGTCACCTTTATGGGTAATAGCGTTGTGTTGTGTCACAGTTATGGTTCCGTTCACAATATTCGGTTTTTCGACTCTAATCAGTTACATATATCCGATATATGGCGTGTTGAATTTGTATGTATTAATGAGATTAATACTTTATCCACTATGGAATAATAAGAACATTGCTTGATCCTTTAACTGTGGGGACAAATGGTGTAATATCAACATAATAGAAACAATCTGATAGAATGAGTATAGTACTAGTTTTGGAGGAGCGTAATAGTGGACCAATTTAATAAAGACATTAATAATTTTTGGGATCAATTATCAGGGCCAGAAATTTGGACTTTAATCGGTAAAGGCTTTTTAAAAATAATACTAATTATCATAATAGCAGCTGTAGCAATTAAAGTTGGAAAGAAAGTAATTGATAAAGTATTTATGAGCAGACAACGGGGTCCATTTCGCATTACAGAGCGCAGAGAGAATACACTGAAAAAATTACTTCATAATGTCTTGACATACACGGTGTATTTTACTGCATTTATAATGATTTTAGATGAAGGCCTGGGTCTGGCAATCGGTCCATTATTAGCTGGCGCTGGTGTTGCAGGGCTTGCGATCGGTTTTGGAGCACAGAATCTTGTTCGTGACATCATATCTGGTTTTTTTATTATCTTTGAAGACCAATTTTCAGTTGGTGACTATATATTCACTTCTAATGTTGAAGGAACAGTAGAAGAAATTGGGATACGGACAACTAAAATTAAAAGTTGGACTGGTGAACAGCATATCCTGCCAAACGGAAATGTAACACAGGTAACGAATTACTCTATTCATAATGGATTAGCTGTCGTAGATATTAATATACCGTATGAAAGCGATTTTGAATCGGCTGAAAAGATTATTGAAAAAATGGCAATAGAATTACCTGATAAATATAACGAAATTATCGGAACGCCAGAGGTAATCGGAGTACAAACATTGGAACTATCGCATTTTGTAATGCGCGTAATAACAGAGACACTACCTGCTGATCAGTGGGCAGGTGCTAGAATTGTCCGAAGAGAGGTAAAAGAGCGGCTTTATAGAGAAGGCATTCAAATTCCTTCTCCACGTCTTGTCATGTATACAAGGAATGAAAGCCCAACGGCATTGGAAGTAGATGGTGAAAAGAAAAAACTTCAGGAGAGAAATGAAGACTAAGATAAGAAAGAAGGTATCATGTTATGGTAGATAAAGAATTTGCTTTAAATGATATTGTTCAAATGAAGAAACCCCATCCGTGTGGAGAAAACAGGTGGAAGATAATCCGTATGGGTATGGACGTACGAATTAAATGCCAGGGTTGTGAACATAGTGTACTAATTCCACGTAGAGAATTTAGTAAAAAAATGAAAAAAGTACTTGAAAAAGGTGAAGAGAAAAACTAGTAAATTTCTTTATTACTCGGCAATACCGGCGTTTTATATAGAAACAAAATCTAAAAATCATATTATTATGAACAGAACTGCAAAAATACGCGAGTTAAAATACGTGTTTTTGCTTTTTCTTTGCTTGTTAAATTCTCTCCTTGTATTATAATTGGGAAGACTAGCACGTTCATATGAATGATATCCTTAAGGAGTGAAAGTTTCATGGCTTTAACAGCAGGAATTGTTGGACTTCCTAACGTGGGTAAATCAACTTTATTTAATGCGATTACTCAGGCAGGGGCAGAATCCGCAAATTACCCGTTTTGCACGATTGATCCGAATGTTGGTATAGTAGAAGTTCCGGATGATCGTTTGAATAAATTAACTGAATTAGTAAAACCGAAAAAAACAATACCAACAGCATTTGAATTTACCGATATTGCAGGTATTGTAAAAGGTGCGAGTAAAGGGGAAGGTCTTGGCAACCAATTTCTTTCTCATATTCGCCAAGTAGATGCTATTTGTCATGTAGTTCGTTGTTTTGTAGATGAAAACATTACACATGTGTCTGGAACAATTGACCCAATTGATGACATCGAGATCATCAATCTGGAACTTATTCTGGCTGATTTAGAATCAGTAACAAAACGAATCCAGCGTGTTGAAAAACTGGTCCGTCAAAAAGATAAAGCAGCGGTAGCAGAATACGATGTTTTAGAAAAGCTTAAGGATGGATTTGAGAACGATCAACCAGCACGTGCATTGGATTTTGATGAAGATCAATGGAAAATTGTAAAACAGCTTCATTTATTAACTAGTAAGCCGTTTCTTTATGTCGCAAATGTATCAGAAGAGGAAATAACAGATCCAGATGCAAATGAATATGTTCAGCGAGTAAAAGAATTTGCTGCAAATGAGAATGCAGAAGTTATTGTGATTTGTGCCAAAATTGAATCTGAAATTGCAGAGCTTGACCAGGATGAAAAAGAGATGTTCTTAGAAGATCTTGGAATAAAGGAATCTGGTTTGGACCAATTAATTAAAGCTGCGTATCAGATGCTTGGCCTGGCAACATATTTCACCGCAGGAGAACAAGAGGTTCGGGCATGGACATTCCAAAAGGGAATTAAAGCACCACAGGCAGCAGGTATAATTCATACCGACTTTGAGCGTGGATTTATTCGTGCAGAGACAGTTTCCTATAATGATTTAGTTGAAGCAGGTGCTATGGCACAGGCAAAAGAAAAAGGAAATGTTCGATTAGAAGGTAAAGAGTATTTGGTAAAAGATGGCGATGTCATCCACTTCCGTTTTAACGTATAACAAAGGATCCCTCGAAAACTTGTATTTTGAATAGTGTTTTGGTATAATACACTATTGTGAGTAATTAACTTTAAATTACTCCTTGCTTCTGTTCCAAACAGAGGCCGCTAAGACCAAAAGGAGGTGTAACGAATGACAAAATACGAGATCATGTATATCATTCGCCCAGACATGGAAGAGGATGCGCTAACCGCACTTAAGGAGCGTTTCCACAAAATTCTAACCGATAATGGGGCGGAGATTGAAAAAGTTGATGAAAAAGGCAAAAAACGCCTTGCATATGAAATCAATGATTACCGTGACGGATATTACGTTGTTGTGAAATTTGCTAGTGATGTAGCTGCAGTTAATGAGTTTGATCGTTTAGCAAAGTTCTCAGATGATATTATTCGCCATATGGCAATTCGAGAAGAAGATCAATAATAAGGGGTGGTTCTGATGTTAAATCGTGTCGTACTTGTTGGCAGATTAACGAAGGATCCTGATTTACGTTATACACCAAGCGGAGTGGCTGTAGCCAATTTTACTTTAGCTGTTAACCGACCTTTTTCCAATCAACAAGGAAACCGTGAAGCGGACTTTATTAATTGTGTTGTATGGCGCAGGCCTGCAGAAAACCTAGCTAACTATATGAAAAAAGGTAGTTTAGTTGGTGTTGATGGACGAGTTCAAACACGTAACTTTGAAGGTCAGGATGGAAAAATGGTTTACATGACAGAGATTGTAGCAGATAGTGTACAATTTTTGGAAACTAAGGGCGCTACACAAGGTAGTGGTCAAGGTTCATCAGGCAATCAACAGAATCGTAATCAGAATCAAGGCCAAAATCAAAACCAAAGTAATCAAGATCAAAACCAAAGTGAAGAGGATCCGTTTAAAAATAACGGTCAACCTATCGATATATCAGATGATGATTTACCATTTTAGAATAAAAAGGAGGGCTTTAGATGGCAGCTCGTCGTGGACGCGCAAAGCGTCGTAAGGTGTGCTATTTCACAGCAAACGGAATTACACACATCGATTACAAAGATGTTGATCTTCTAAGACGTTTTATTTCTGAGCGTGGAAAAATTCTTCCTCGCCGTGTAACTGGAACTTCTGCAAAGTATCAGCGTAAACTTACGAGATCTATTAAACGTGCTCGTACAATGGCTTTATTGCCGTTCGTAACAGAGTAAATTAAAAACCTTACTTCCATAATTTATGGAAATAAGGTTTTTTTGTTTTTTAGCAGGTAAGAAAGTATAAATCCTTTCTTACTGCATAAGTGCAACTAAGGCTATCGCTAAGGGCTTGTCGATAAGCCGAGTTTTTGTAAAAATTATTAATTCTGCAGGTACGAACGAAAGGAAAAGATTACGGATCATCGATAATTATATTGTTCTTCCTTTATCTATTTTCACAATCCGATCTCCAACCTTGTTTGCTTCTTCGAGATCATGTGTCACCATTATAACGGGTATATTCCACGTCTTATGTAAACGGACCAATTCCTCTTGGCAATCCATGCGTGTTTTTTCATCTAATGATGAGAAAGGCTCATCAAGTAACAATGCGCTAGGTTTCATAGCCAAAGCCCTTACAAGTGCTACACGTTGTTTTTCCCCTCCAGATATTTGTCTTGGATAGCTATCCAGTAGAGATCTAATTTGCACAACATCAATTAGTTGCTCAACTAATTCGGTATCAGTCATTCCATAAAGAACGTTTTTTTTAACAGTCATATGGGGAAATAAAGCATAGTCTTGAAATACGTATCCAATATTACGCTTTTGGACTGGTACAGGCTTTAAATTTTCTTGAAAAAGGGTTCTATCATTCAGTTTTATTACTCCCGAATCCGGGTTACTTAATCCCGCAATACAATTTAACAGTGTTGTTTTACCTGAGCCAGAAGGGCCAAATAATACTACGATTTCGTTACCCATATTGATTTCAATATCCACTGCAAATTCTTTTAACCTTTTTATAATAGATACAGTAAACATAGAACTCCTCCATTATTTAATACTAGTAAATTTTAAAATATTACGCGCGCTCCACCAGTTAAGCCAAAGAATAGCACTGAAACCAATGACGAGCATACTGATCACCCAAAAAACAGCTTTATCCGTCTCTCCAGATTCAACAGCAAAATATATTGCAAGCGGAATGGTATCGGTCTTGTTTGGAATATACCCGGCGATCATCAAAGTTGCACCAAACTCCCCTAAAGCTCTCGCAAAAGTAAGCACAAGTCCAGCTAATAGGCCAGGCCATGCTAGCGGAAAGGAGATGGTCCAGAATACCCGCCACTTAGAAGCCCCCATTGTGTATGCAGCGTTTTCAATATTTGGATCATAGGTTTGAAATGCTGCAGACGCACTCTGATACATTAGCGGAAAAGAAACTACCGTTGCAGCGATAACTGCACCCACCCAAGTAAAGACCACCTGAAAATCAAAAAGTTGAAGTAATATGCTGCCAACGGGTCCGTTCTTTCCAAATAAATATAAGAGCCCAAATCCAACGACAGTAGGTGGTAATACCAGTGGCAGTAGTAGGATTGATTCAATTATTCTCTTTCCAGGAAAATGGTTTCTTGCTAACATCCTGGCAAAAAGTATCCCGAATATCAGAACAATACATGTGGCAATGCCTGCTATTTTTAATGAAAGAATTAATGGTGTATAGTTCATAAGACATTGCCCCCTTAAGTTTAATTAATTGCTAAATCCATAATTTCTAAGAATATCCTGGCTTGAATCAGACTGAAGAAATGCTAAGAGATTTTTTGCTGAATCTAAATGTTTACTTGTAGATAGTACTGCTCCAGGATAAACAATTGGTGGATAGAGAGTAGAATCAATACCCTCTAACACCCTTACATTTTTCGCACGATAAAGATCACTTCCATATACAAATCCAATCTCGGCGTTACCTGACTCCACGTATGTCAGCACCTGCCGGACATCTTTCGCATAGACAAATTCAGGTGTGAGCTTGTCCCACATTTTTACATTAGTAAGAGCCTTTTTAGCATAATTGCCAGCAGGGACACTTTTAGGGTTTCCGATTGCAATTTGACCGATAGTAGTTGGTTCTAGGTTCATCAACTTATTCACTTTTATAGTATTTTCCTGCTGAGTAATTAAAACTAGCTTGTTTTGTGCAAAATTTGACCGAGTCTCAGGAATTACTAAGTTATCATCCTCTAAGACATTCATCCAATGTTGATCAGCCGACAAGAAAATATCAACAGGAGCGCCCTGTTGTATTTGTTGAGCCAACTTTCCGGACCCACTAAAATTAAGCACTATATCAACGTTTGGGTGTTCTTCCTCGTAATTGGTACTTATTTTTTCAAGTGCACCCGAAAGGCTTGCGGCAGCAGCAATAAATATTTCCTTTTTATTGCCATCGTTTGTTGACTCGGAATCAGAACAAGCTACTAACAGCGCTAGCAGGAGACATAGTGTTATCAATCGATTCACGACCATTATCCTCCTTTAAATAATTCGCTTTTTTCGTTTCGGATAAACGAAAACTATTTTTAATAAAATAAATAAAGAGTAGATAAAGAATAACCATAACATGCTATCATCGATAGAAAATAACAGTGCAATGGCAGCGTAAATAAGAAATGGGATTGTTGTCGTATACGCGCTCATTTTCCACAATAAAGGGAAAAGCATTTTTCTGTTTAAGCCCTTTGCTACCCAAGAAAAAAAGTAAGCTACCCCAGAAAGAACAACAAATACAATTATTGTCAGAGGGAGATAGTAAAACATAAAGAAGTAAATAAGTAGAAAGAAAACCCCTATTTCTGAGCCTGGGTCATTTGATGCTGTGATTCGATCTAAGAGTGCTGGTACTGCAACGATTGCCATGATAATGAACATATAAACAACTGTTACATCCATTCCAATTCGGTTTAATTGAAACACAGCTTTCTTGTTTGGTAATTTTATGCTGTTTAAAAACGCTTTTAGAAATATCATGGACATCATCCTATAAATTATATTTGCTACTTACCCATTATAGTAAAAATGAACAATAAAGTCGCTGGTTGCGAATGAACAAATGATGGCATTAAGAAAAATTTAACAATAATCAACAATTATTTCCTGGGAAATAACAGATAAAACACTACCTCATCTAACAATTTGAGCCTAAATCGTGTTATCATATTATAATGAGTTCAAATGAATTATGCTTTTTAAGATGTAATGAGGTGCAATAAATAGATGGATAAATCAAAATCACTTACAAACGGGGCACTACTTACAGCAATATACATTGTACTATTGCTAATAGCCTCATTCGTACCAATAATTTCACTTGTTGCAGTATTTTTATTACCGATACCTTTTATTGTTTTCTCGTATAGGTTTGGGTGGAAGCAATCGATAACAATGTTTATAGCATCTGTTATATTGTCATCACTTTTTGCAACTATTTTCTCTATACCAGTGACTATACTAATGGGCTTAGGTGGAATAATGCTCGGGAGTGCCATGCGTAAAAAGCTATCTCCATATGAGACAATGGCAAGAGGGACATTGGGTTTTATAGTCGGCTTATTGTGCTTATTTTCTATTAGTCAGTTTGCTTTCGATGTCAATCTGGTGGAAGAAATAGATCAAATGACTGAGCAATCACTTCAAATGAGTAAAAGCTTTATGGAACAGCTTGGTTTAGGTGGGCAGGAAGATCAATTTGAATTGCTGCAGCAACAAGCAAATATGTTAATGGACTTGATCCCTGTAGGGGTGGTATCCTTAGCAATAATTCTGGCTTTTATTAGTCAATGGTTTGGTTATAAAATAATTAATCGGTTAGATAAGAAACAACTCTCTTTTCCACCTTTTCGGGAATTAAGGATGCCGGTATCACTTGTTTGGGTTTACTTTTTTGCATTAATTTTAACCTTAATCGGATTTGACCCATCGAGCATATTTTATCATGCAGTAAATAATGCATTGGTTCTGGCCGGATTGTTAATGACTGTTCAAGGGTTTTCATTTATCTTTTTCTATGCATTTCAAAAAAATAAGTCGAAAGCTTTGCCGGTGATTTGTGTAATCGTAACATTACTCTTTCCATTTCTTTTACTTTATCTTGTAAGAATCTTAGGTATAATAGACATAGGATTTCGACTACGTGATCGCATTACAAAAGATAATAAATAGAACAGGAATAAGGTGTAGGAGTTGAATTCCATGCAGGATATACAAAACAAGCCAACACTGAGTAGACATTTGTGGATTATCTATATTATATCCGTTATATTGCTCGGTTTTATTTGGTACTTTCACTGGATTATAGGTCTTGTAATGACTGTTGTTTTGTTTGGTTCTTTTTATTACAGTATTCAAACAGAAAAAATGTTAATTAATGAGACGGAAGAATATATATCAACACTTTCTCATCGAGTGCGTAAAGTTGGGGAAGAGGCATTGTTGGAAATGCCAATAGGGATCGTATTATTCAATGAAGAGTACTATATTGAATGGGCAAATCCTTATATGAACCGATTTGCAGAAGATGATACACTGGTCGGGAAGTCATTAAATTTATTGTCAGAACAATTTATCCCAATGATCAAAGAGAATAAAAATGAAATTTGGTTTCAGCTTGAAGGCTATGAATTTCAAACCTCGATTAAAAAAGAGGAACGATTATTGTATCTTTTTGACCGAACAACACAAACAGAAATTCAGCAGCTGTATCATAATGAACAAACGACATTGTCTATAATTTTTTTAGATAACTATGAAGAAATCACTCAAAATATGGACGATACAATTAAAAGCCAGTTGAATTCAAAAGTAACGTCCTTATTAAATAATTGGGCGCATGAAAACGGAATGTACCTAAAACGCACTTCACAGGAACGTTTTGTTGCCGTTGGAACGAAAGAAATACTGCATCAACTGGAAAAGTCAAAGTTCGATATTCTTGATGAAGTTCGAGAGCTAAATGCCGATCAGAATATTCCTGTCACACTTAGTATTGGAATTGGACTTGGAAATGTTGACCTTCCCGCGCTTGGGGAATTAGCGCAATCAAGTCTTGATTTAGCTTTAGGTCGTGGTGGAGATCAAGTAGCAATAAAAGATGATGCAGGTAAGGTACGATTTTACGGTGGGAAAACAAACCCAATGGAAAAACGTACCCGTGTTAGAGCAAGGGTTATATCACACGCCTTAAAACAACTTGTTAAGGAAAGTGATAATGTCATTATTATGGGTCATAAAGCACCTGATATGGATTCTGTTGGGGCTGCAATTGGTATTCTAAACATCGCCAAGGCAAATGGCGTTAACGGCTATATCGTATTTGATCCAGAAGATGTTAGTACCGGTTTATATCGCTTAATTGATGCAATTAAGGAAGAAGAGAGCCTTTGGCAGCACTTCATTGACCCTGAAGAAGCAGAAGACATCATTTCAAACCGTAGTCTCATTGTAGTAGTAGACACGCATAAGCCATCTCTGGTAGCAAGTGAAAAGCTGTTAAATAAAACAGAATACAAAGTGGTTATAGATCACCACCGTCGTGCAGAAGAGTTTATTGAAAATCCTACATTGGTTTATATGGAACCATATGCGTCTTCAACAGCGGAGTTAGTTACTGAGTTACTTGAGTATCAACCTAAAACTTTAAAACTGAGGATGCTTGAAGCAACAGCTCTTTTGGCTGGAATTATCGTCGATACAAAGAGTTTCACATTGCGTACAGGTTCACGAACATTTGATGCAGCCTCCTATTTACGTTCAAAAGGTGCAGATACTATTTTGGTGCAACAGTTTATGAAAGAAGACTTAGATTTGTTTATTAAAAGAAGTAAGCTGATAGAACGTGCTGATGTATACCGTGATAATATTGCTATTTCAGCTGGAAAGCATGGGGAAATATACAGTCCTGTTTTAATTGCACAAGCAGCCGATACACTTCTAACTATGAGCGGAATAAATGCTTCTTTTGTTATCTCTGAACGAAGTGATGGCCAAATTGGAATAAGTGCAAGGTCTTTAGGTGACGTCAACGTTCAAGTTATCATGGAAAAAATGAACGGTGGAGGACATTTAACTAATGCTGCTACACAAATTGAAGATACAACAATAGAGGATGCAGAAGAACTATTAAAAGATATACTTGAGGAATATTTAGAAGGAGGAGACGTCAAATGAAAGTAATTTTTCTAAAAGAAGTAAAAGGTAAAGGTAAAAAAGGTGAAGTTAAAAATGTCTCTGACGGCTATGCCCGCAACTATTTACTGAAAAATAATTTAGCCGTAGAAGCAAACCACGGTAATATAAAAGCTTTAGAAGCAAAACAACAGAAAGAAGAGCAAATTGAACAAAAGGAAAAAGAAGAGGCTATTGACCTAAAAGACCGGATTGCAGAATTAACGGTAGAAATGAAAGCAAAATCAGGTGATGCGGGTCGTTTGTTCGGTTCCATTACTAGTAAGCAAATCGCGGAAAGTCTTGAAAAAGAGCATGGATACAAAATTGACAAGCGGAAAATTGAACTTGACCAGCCGATACGCGCACTTGGCTATACAACTGTACCAGTTAAGTTTACTTCAGAAGTATCCGGGTCTATTAAGGTCCATGTATCTGAACAAAAATAATAGATAAGTTTCTAGGCTTTTTCTTCTTTTATATCAATAAGGTGTGAGCCTAGAGGGGGAATAAATATGAGTGACACGTGGAATGACCGTACACCACCACATAATATAGAGGCAGAGCAGGCTGTTATTGGAGCAATTTTTCTAGAGCCTGAAGCATTTTCAAGTGCATCTGAATTGTTATTGCCAGAGGATTTCTATCGAGCTAGCCATCAGCGAATCTATGAAACAATGATTAAGCTTTCCGATAAAGGGGAGCCAATTGATTTAGTAACTGTTACTACCTCATTATCTAATGCTAAAACTCTAGACGAGGTAGGAGGAGTCTCTTATTTAACCGATATAGCTGGGAGTGTACCGACTGCAGCAAATATTAGTTATTATAGTAAAATTGTAGAAGAAAAATCAGTGTTGCGTCGGTTGATCCGTACCGCTACAGACATTGTAACTACAAGTTTTTCTAAGGAAGACGAGATAGAGGACGTTCTAAATGAAGCAGAAAAAAACATTCTGGAAGTTTCTCATCGGAAAAACTCTGGAGCGTTTCAAGCCATTAAAGATGTACTAATTGATGTGTATGATAATATTGAAAATCTGCACCATCAAAGTTCAGATTTAACTGGTGTGCCTTCAGGTTTCCGTGACTTAGACCGGATCACTTCTGGTTTTCAACAAAATGACTTAATTATTATTGCCGCACGACCTTCAGTTGGTAAAACTGCATTTGCCCTAAATATTGCACAAAACGTTGCAATTAATACGGACGAGAACGTGGCAATTTTTAGTCTTGAGATGGGTGCAGATCAGCTTGTTTCCAGGATGCTTTGTGCTGAGGGTAATATTGATGCACAACGGCTTCGTACGGGAAACTTGGAGGCTGAAGACTGGAGCAAGCTCACTATGGCAATGGGTAGTCTTTCAAATGCAGGTATCTATATTGATGACTCACCAGGTATTCGTGTAAGTGAGATTAGATCGAAGTGTCGCCGCTTAAAGCAAGAGCATGGACTTGGCATGATCGTAATCGACTACCTGCAACTAATTCAAGGTAGTGCAAACTCAAAAGATAATAGACAGCAAGAGGTATCGGAAATATCTCGTTCTTTAAAAGGACTAGCCCGTGAATTAAATGTTCCTTTGATTGCATTATCACAGCTATCCCGTGGAGTAGAGCAACGTCAGGATAAGCGTCCGATGATGTCCGACTTACGTGAGTCTGGAAGTATTGAGCAAGATGCCGATATAGTTGGATTCTTGTACCGAGATGATTACTATGACGCAGAATCAGAAAAACAAAACATTATTGAAATCATTATCTCAAAACAACGTAACGGCCCGGTTGGAAATGTTGAATTAGCCTTTGTTAAAGAATACAATAAATTCGTTGATCTGGATCATCGATACAGTGAAAGTGATGTTCCACCGGTACCGGTATAATCTTAGTAAAAGTGTGTCTCCTAGTGAGATGCACTTTTTTGATTGGGAGAGTTACGATGCCCGGTACCAACGAGCAAAGTAGCGGCCGATAAAACCAAGCAATAAAAATAAATAGTACACATATTTTACCGAACGTTATTAGATTAAAAAATATTTATTGTTCGCTTTTAGATTGACTTAACTATTTTAAATTGATAAAATTGGTATGTTAATTACTAAAATACAAATGATTATACAGTGGAGGTGCACTATGTCCTCAGTAGTAGTAGTTGGAACACAATGGGGCGACGAGGGAAAAGGTAAGATTACGGACTTTCTTTCTCAGAATGCAGAGGTAGTTGCAAGATACCAGGGTGGTAATAATGCAGGGCATACAATAAAGTTTGACGGGATAACGTATAAATTACATTTAATCCCATCTGGAATATTTTTTTCAGATAAAATCTGTGTGTTAGGAAACGGAATGGTTATAGACCCGAAAGCATTTGTTGAGGAGCTTGCATATCTTCATGAAAGAAATGTTGCAACAGATAACTTACGAATCAGTAACCGAGCACATGTTATTTTACCGTATCATTTAAAGTTGGATATCCTTCAAGAAGAGGAGAAGGGTATTAATAAAATTGGAACTACGAAAAAAGGAATCGGTCCAGCATACATGGATAAAGCAGCTAGGGTAGGTATCCGAATAGCAGATCTATTGGACAAAGAAACTTTCCGGGCAAAAGTAGAGCAGAATGTAAAAGAAAAAAATCGTTTATTTGAAAAAGTTTACGAGGTTGAACCAGTAAAGGTAGATGAAATTGTTGAAGAGTATTATGAATACGGACAACAACTTGCCAAGTATGTTGCAGATACTTCCGTTGTTTTAAACGATGCGCTTGATGATGGGCGCCGTGTGCTATTTGAAGGTGCACAGGGTGTAATGCTTGATATAGATCAGGGTACATATCCTTATGTAACTTCTTCTAATCCTATTGCAGGTGGAGTCACGATTGGATCAGGTGTTGGACCAACAAAAATAAATCATGTTGTTGGTGTATCGAAAGCATATACAACCCGTGTGGGTGACGGCCCATTTCCTACTGAGCTTCATGATGAAATTGGTAATCAGATACGGGAGGTAGGCCGTGAGTACGGAACTACAACTGGAAGACCACGCCGTGTAGGTTGGTTCGATAGTGTGGTTGTGAGACATGCCAAACGAGTGAGTGGAATTACAGACTTATCTCTCAATTCCCTGGATGTATTAACAGGAATTGAAACATTGAAGATATGTGTGTCTTACAATTACAAAGGGAAGGTAATGAACGAATTTCCAGCAAGCTTGTCTGTTTTAGCTGACTGTGAACCTGTTTATGAAGAAATGCCGGGCTGGACAGAGGATATTACGGGTGTGAAAAGTTTACACGATCTACCAAAGAATGCGCGTCACTATCTCGAGCGTATATCACAATTGACAGAAATACCTTTATCAATATTTTCAGTAGGACCAGATAGAACACAAACAAACGTAGTTCGAAGCGTTTATAGCTAAAAATAGTTACTGTACCAATTTTTATTAATAGAAAAGGATAACTTAGACCCTACTTTTAAAAGAGGTTAAGTTATCCTTTTTATTTGCAGGTAAGAAAGTATAAATCCTTTCTTACTGCATAAGTGCAACTAAGGCTTTCGCCATTAAGGCCTGGCGATAAGCCAAGTTTTCTAATAGCTCTTCTTAAAAGATTGTTGTTTGACACAAAATCTATAGACTGCGACGTAGTGAAAACTTATTCGTCGCGGTTTCGGCAGAATACTTCGCTTTCCGCGGGCACGGCCTCAGACTCCTCAGAAGCAAAGAACGCTTCTTCTGGGGTCTTCGGACTCGTGCTGTTCCCGCAGGAGTATTCGTATTCTGCCTTCACTAAGATAGAAATCTACTCATTAATTCTGTGTTTTTTTCGGGATTCTTCTCCCTTGAACAGAAACCTATCTAAGCGGAGGGAAAATGCGAGACTCCAGTGGGAAGGAACAGTCTGAAGACCCCGCAGTGAGCGATAGATGACGCGTGCCGACTAAGACCGTCCTTTGCGGACAACATCGGCATACCCCTTCCCGGGGCAAGGAGGCTGAAGCGTTCCCCATGGAAAGCGAGTGTTTTTCCGAAGCGCTGGATCAGCACCAATTTAGTAAAGGTTTGCAAGGAAATAAATACAGCAGTTACGTCGCATTTTATATCAACTATGAAAATAACAAACACTACAACACAACAATATTAAATTGACAAATATGTTTAACTTTCATAAAAAAAGGAAAGTTTGGTAGAAAAGAACCACCTTAAACACCAAATTGTTGTTCAACTTTCCTATAATTCATCTGAAAAGCAGTTAATTTCTGCGTATCAGACTCAAATTCCTAGGTTTGATTGTAATAATAATGAAATATTAGCGAGATAATAGTAAACAAAATGAGTAAATTTACCATATAAGTGTAATTTAATAAACTATAAATGTAAAAAATTGTAAGTTATTATACATTTATATTACAGTTCAGAATATCCTGTTACTAATCTACTAATATATGATAGATTTAGATAGGACATATTGGGAATCTACCTAAATTTATTAGAACTGATAGATAGTTCAGGGGGAACATTATCGTGTTAGATCAAAAGCAAACGATTTCAGAATTAAAATTTTATAAAAAAATAGCATTTATATTATGTCTAGCGGTTAGTTTAATGCTCTTCACAACCAATGTCACTGCTGCATCAAATGAACTAGAAACCGTGTACCACGTATACTTGGATGGTAAGCACGTTGGAAAAGTGGACAATGATTCTTTAGTAAAGGAATACATAAATAAAACCATCAATTCTGGTAAAGAAAAGTATCCAAAATATACAATTAAAACAAATAAAAGTGTAACAATTATACCTGAAAAGGTGTTTAATCCTACATACAATAATGAAAATGTAATAGCTGCATTAAAAGAAGAACTATCCATCGTAGCTGAGGCGGTTGAGCTCGAAATCGCCGGCAAAATGGTAGGTTATTTTAGCGATGAAGAAACTGTTCAACAAATCCTTAATTCATATAAAGCCAAGTTTGTGGGACAGGATATACTTAATAAATTGGAACTAAAAGATAAACCTAATGGAAGTGGCCCACAAAGTGTAACTGAGTTAGATTCCACCGGGGATGACACAACAATTTTGGAAGTAAAACTATCTGCGGCTGTTAAAACAAAGGCTGAGAGAGTTATACCTCAAGACATATTAACTGCTGAACAAGGGGTTAATATGCTTGAAAAAGGAACATTGGAAGATCGGAAGCACAAAGTAGTAAAAGGTGAAGTACTTGAGTCGATTTCCAGTAATTATGAGTTATCTACTGATGATATTTTAAAATTAAATCCATCCCTAACAAAGGAATCTATTTTACATATTGGAGATGAATTGAACGTAACAGAATATGCTCCTTTTGTAAGTGTAATTGTTAAAAAAGAAGATGTACGTAAGGAAACAATTAAACACGAAACAGAAATTATCGAATCAGATGAACTTTACAAAGGTGAGACAAAAGTAAAGCAAGAGGGTGCAGATGGAAAAAAATCAGTTCGCTATGCTTTTGAATTTACCAATGGGACTCAAACAAAGAAAAAAGTTATAGAGGAAACGATTACGTTAGAGCCAAGGAAAAAGATTGTTATTAAAGGAACTAAAGTCATCTCGTCGCGCGGGACAGGAAACCTCCATTGGCCTACTATTGGTGGGTACGTATCAAGCAACGTAGGAATGCGTTGGGGTCGTATGCATAAAGGAATTGATATTGCTAGACCAAGTAACCGGGCTATTCTAGCGGCTGATAACGGTGTGGTCGTTGCCGCTGGTCGTAAAGGTGGATTTGGTAATAGGGTTATAATTAACCATAACAATGGGATGAAAACAATTTATGCCCATCTCTCTTCAATTGGGGTGCGTGTAGGTCAAGTCGTAGAAGGTGGCAGTAAGATTGGCGTTATGGGAGCTACAGGAAACGTAACGGGCGTTCACTTGCACTTTGAAATTCATGTAAACGGCGCGTTAAAACGTCCATCCAGATACTATTAAATAAAGAGAAGGTTGACTTGTATGTTGAGTCAGCCTTTTTTGTACTATAATAAAACATAAGTTTTTAGTTCATTGCAGTATAAAGTGGAACTAAGATTTAATCATTAAGGATTGGGAGACAAGGCAAGTTTTCTAATAATAAAAAGATCTTTTCCTGATATTAAAAGCTTATTACCCCCATTTTATTTAGTAATTTCATCCTACCTGAGTTTGGGAAGAGTTTTAGTTCGATGTATGGTAAAATAGAAGTAAGAATGTCATAAAAGGATGTGGCTAATGTGAGTCAGAAAATACTAGTTGTAGATGATGAGCAACCAATTGCAGATATATTAAAATTCAACTTAGAAAAAGAAGGATATACAGTAGTTTGCGCTTATGATGGAGATGAAGCTATCGAGCTTGCAGAGCAGGAAAAGCCAGACTTAGTGTTATTAGATATTATGTTGCCAAATAAAGATGGAAATGAAGTATGTCGTGAAATTCGAAAGACGCAGTCAATGCCAATTATTATGTTAACCGCCAAGGACTCTGAAATTGATAAAGTGCTCGGGCTTGAGCTTGGAGCAGATGACTATGTGACGAAGCCTTTTAGTAATCGTGAGCTTATTGCAAGAGTTAAGGCTAATTTACGCCGTTTGCAGGTAGTTCCAGATGATTCAGTTAAAACCACAAAAGATATTGTTGTTGGTAGATTGGTCATTCATCCAGATGCCTATGCTGTAACTCGTGATGGAGACCAAGTGGAACTAACACATCGTGAATTTGAACTGCTTCATTACCTTTCCAGACATATAGGTCAAGTTATGACACGTGAACATTTACTTGAGACTGTATGGGGATATGATTATTTTGGTGATGTTAGAACCGTGGATGTTACAGTACGTCGTTTACGTGAAAAAATTGAAGAAACGCCAAGCAACCCAAATTGGATTGTTACACGCCGAGGTGTTGGGTATTATTTACGAAATCCTGAACAGGATTAATTATTTATGAAGAAAGTAGGATTTTTTCGGTCCATACAATTAAAGTTCATCATAATTTTTATATTGCTGCTTCTGGTCGCGATCCAAGTAATTGGGTCTTATTTTGTAGGAAATTTAGAGGAAAACTTAAAGGAAAACTTTAAGGACTCAGTTAATGATCGGATTGACTATCTTAGTCTTAATTTGGAACAGGCTTTTCAAAAAGAGCGGGTAGAAGGTGAAGGTCCTACACTTGAGAGTGAGGTACAAAAGATCGTAGGTGATGTTGATCCGCGTGATGTTACTAGCTTACAGGTAGTTAACATTCAAGGTCGTGTGTTAGGGACGAATGATATTAAAATCATGAAAAACATAGGGAAGAAAACCAGTGAGTCAATGATCCAAAACGTGTTAAGATTTGGGGTTTCACAACCTAAAGAATCCTTGGACTCTAATGGCAATAGGGTATATGCAAGGACCTCAGCACTTAAAGATGATAATGGTGATATGGTTGGTGCAATCTACGTCAAGGCATCGATGGAGAGTGTTTACACTCAGTTGAGAAATATCAATGCGATATTTCTTAAAGGTTCAATACTTGCAATTACCGTCTCGGCTTTAATAGGTGTCTTAATTGCCAGAACCATTACAAAACCAATTAAAGAAATGCGACGGCAGGCCAAGACTATGGCAAAAGGTGACTTTTCACAGAAAGTAAATGTTTATAGTTCAGATGAAATAGGTAATCTCGCGGAAACATTTAATGATTTGAATGATAGATTAAGGTACTCCCAAGCAACTACTGAGGAAGAGCGAAGAAAACTTAGTTCGGTTTTATCCAATATGTCAGATGGTGTGATTGCCACGGACCATAAGGGTGCCGTAACTTTGATGAACGACGCAGCTGCTGTTTTGATTGAAAAGGACCCAGATGATGTAAGAGGTGCTTTATTGCTTGATCTCCTGCACCTAAGTGACAAGGTAAGAGATATTTCTGAGCTTCAGGACATAGGTTCTATGATTATCGATTTTAGTGAAGAAGAAGAAGTTTTTCTTATACGGGCAAATTTCTCTGTTATATCAGACGAAGAAGAAGAGGTTATTGGATTCATTACTGTAATAAGTGACGTAACCGAGCAGGAAAAGGCAGAACAGGAACGGCGTGAATTTGTTTCAAATGTGTCACATGAATTAAGAACGCCATTAACAACTATGCGTAGTTATATTGAAGCACTAACTGACGGGGCTTGGGAAGACAAGGAAATTGCACCTAAGTTCCTGGGCGTTACACAAAATGAAACAGAGCGAATGATTCGAATGGTAAATGATCTCCTGCAACTTTCAAAAATGGATCATAAAGATTATGGATTGCATAAAGAGAGAACCGATTTCATTCCATATTTCCATCGGATTATTGACCGTTTTGACATGAATGTTGCAGAAAAATTGAAACTAAAAAGAGATTTACCAAATGGGCAACACTATGTTTATTTAGATAAAGATAAGATGACACAGGTACTAGATAATATTATATCAAATGCTATTAAATACTCTCCAGATGGAGGAGTAATTCGTTTTAAAGTGGAGAAACAAAAGTATCAATTGTTGATCAGTATTCAAGACGTTGGTCCGGGGATTGCTTATGAAAAACTTGATAAAATCTTTGAAAGATTTTACCGTGCTGATAAAGCAAGAAACCGTAAATTGGGTGGTACTGGTTTAGGTCTTGCCATCGCGAAGGAATTAGTAGAAGCACATCATGGAAAAATATGGGCTAAAAGTAAAGAAGGTAAAGGGACTACTATTCTCTTTACACTTCCGCTAATGAATCAGAAGCGGAGGAATTTATCATGAAAGTAGAATTAGTTAAATCAATATTATTGATTGTTATGGTAGTAATAAGCCTGTTACTGACATTTGGTTTGTGGACTTTTCAAACAAATAAGGATGATTATCAAGGTCAGAACTTTCAAGAGAGTGTAGATATTGGTGGTCAAGAAGTAAACATCACAAAGCCAGAAGTTATAAAGCCAAGTTCAATCATTTTTCACACGAATGACAATCATTATGGTTTATCAGAACCAGAAGATTTACAAAATCTATATGAGGATATAAAGTCATGGTCGTTATATGACTTCCAAGTAACACAAGAAAATATGAAATTGGTTGAGGGCAAGGAAGTGGAAATTGTTTTTCCGGCCGCTTTCCCGATGGAACTATTATCTAATATGTTTAATTTCGAGGAGGTCAAATCACTGACCTTCCCTGTCTGGTCTTTCAATCGAGTCGTTATTTCTTTTAATCAAAACTCAATTCTTAAGTTACACTTTTTATCAGAGGACGGAGCGGATCAAGCAACGGCAATTGTAAAAAACCCAGGCAAATACGAGAAATTATTATCTTATTTCACAAATAAAGATAGATTGTTTGAATATGTGCTTTTTGATAAAGGAAAACAGCCAATTTATATTCCGTTAAATGAAGTTTCTTTGAATAAACGGCAATTTACAGTTACTACTATTGAACCAATTAAGATGGTTGAAGTTTTGTTTCCAGAAACTGCTTTGTTCAGTAAGTCAGATAATTATTATAATGATGGAATACGAGGTATGAATGTTTTAAATAATGGTCAGTCTATTTCGTTTTTAAATTCGGCATTTGTCGAATATGAGCGTATGAAAGCCAGTGAAATTTTAAGCTTTAGTCTGAAGAATATTAATGATCACAAAGGTTGGACAGACACATACCGCTTGGTGAATATTGACCAACGAGATAATTTAATTCGGTACCGAATGTATTATGAAGGATACCCTACTTTTAGTAATATAAATGCATCCATTATTGAACAACAATGGCGAAAGAATGGTGATTTATACGAATATTATCGTCCATTAATAAACTTGAAAAGCGTGCTTGACAGTGAGGTGAAAACACTGCGATCTGGGGCAGAGGTTATTGCTTATTTGGAACGTTCAGTTTCAGATGAAAAGGATTTTAAGGCAATACAAAACATTAAACTAGGTTTTCAGTATACTTACAATGAAATTTCATCATATGCGGTTTTAGAACCAGCCTGGTTTCTTAATATAAATGGCGTATGGCAACCAATCGATTTTGAAACGAAGAAAGGGGGAGCATTGGATGCAATGGAGTCAAATTAAAACACTATTTATCCTTTGCTTTTTCGTTCTTAATGTATTTTTACTCGTTCAGTTTGTAAATAAGCAAAACAAAGAAGATTTAGATGAGTTAAAAGACCAGCAAGAAGCAACGATTGAAGAAAACCTTAAATCAGAAAATATCAAAATACGACCAGAGAAGCTTCCTGAAGCTAAAGAAGGTTCTTATATAAAGGTTGTACAACAACAATTTAGTGAAGAAGATATTAGTATGATAAAGGGAATTAAAAAACAAACGACGGCTGTAATCAATAATGATTTTATAATATCGAAGTTAAATGAGCCTTTTCCAATTAATCAGGATGCATCGAATGATGAAATAGTCGGGTTGGTAAAAAAAGAATTGGAAATTATCTCACAAGAAAGTTATGTTTTTTGGAATTGGAACGAAGAGATGAATGTATTGGTCTTTTTCCAGGAGAAGAAAGCTCGTCCAATCTACTTCAACCAAAATGGTATGCTCCTCGTATTCTTAAATGAAAAAAATGAAATAAGTTTTTATACACAATCATTATTAGGCGAGGTCGTAGATAAAAAAGAACAAGTACCATTAGTAAAACCATTAACAGCTATTAATGTCTTGTATCAAAAAAACTCCTTAATTTCAGGTGAAGAAGTTACAGCTATTGATATAGGTTTTTACACAAGATTAGCTGATCCAGACGGGCCGCAGGTTTTTGCACCTACATGGAAGGTATCTGTTGATGGCGAACGAAGCTATTTTGTTAATGCGATTGAAGGATATATATTTTTAAACAATGATATGGAATTTTTAACCAATTCTATTAAGGCTATTATTGAGAAAGTGGATAGGATTGAAAATGATTCGGTTTTAAAGAATTATCTTGTAAACATGTTAAAGAAACGATTAGAGCCAACGAAATCGGAGTGAATGTAATGACTTTACGTTTTAGTGTATTAGCATCGGGTAGTACTGGGAATGCTTTCTATATAGAATCGGATGAAGAGAGATTATTGGTGGATGCAGGATTAAGTGGTAAGCAATTGGACAAGCTTCTTGGCGAAGCAAGTGTAGATCCTACGAAGCTAACGGGTATATTAGTTACGCATGAGCATAGTGATCATATAAAAGGTCTAGGAATCATTGCTCGTAAATATAATTTACCAATATATGCTAATGAAAAAACCTGGAAGGCAATGGAAGGCTCTATTGGTAAAATTGCATTAGATCAAAAATTCCACTTTGGTATGGAAGAGATAAAAACATTTGGTGACATGGAAATTGAATCATTTGGTGTATCACATGATGCCGCAGAACCTATGTTTTATACCTTCCATCATGACAATAAAAAGGTTGCGTTGGTAACAGATCTTGGCTATGTTTCCGAACGCATTAAAAAAACTGTAGAAGATGCAGATGCTTACATTTTTGAAGCAAACCATGATGTTGGTATGTTACGGATGGGGCGATATCCATGGAATGTTAAAAGACGTATATTGGGTGACTCAGGTCATGTTTCGAATGAAGACTGTGGTCTAGCTCTATATGATATTATTGGTAATCGAACAAAACGTATTTATTTAGCACATTTAAGTCAAGATAACAATATGAAAGATCTAGCCCGAATGTCGGTTAGTGGTGTGTTAGAAGAACGTGGCGTCGCCATCAACAAGACAATACGGATTATGGATACAGATCCAAAAAGAGCAACAGAGCTGTATGAAGTTGTATAAACTGGGCTAGGCACCATTTGTATGAAAGGGATGATAGGATGGACGATTATACAAATAACTCTCCACCATCAAGGAAAAAGACAGGCTGGATTTTCCCCATTCTAATAGGTGTAATAATAGGTGTCGTAGTTGTAGTTGTTGCAATGCCTACATTAATGAAGTCAAACATGGTGCCACAGGAATGGGCAAACAGTTCAATAAACAAAAACGATGTGGTGCCACAAGGTGAAAGTAGTAATTTTGTTAAAGTAGATGTTTCTACCCAAATAACTGATGTTATAGAAAAGGTGGCCCCAGCTGTAGTTGGAGTAGTAAATATTCAACAGCAGATGGATTTTTGGCAAAAGCAAGAAAGTAAAGCTGGCACAGGGTCTGGAGTAATCTATAAAAAAGAAGGTGGCAACGCTTTTGTTATCACCAATCATCATGTTGTAGATGGCGCTGATACGGTTGAAGTTGTGCTATCCAATGACACTCATATAAATGCTGAAATAATTGGTAGTGATTTGTTTTCTGATTTAGCGGTTCTCCGTATAGACGGTAAAAACATTGATCAGGTTATTCAGATGGGATCATCGGATGATGTTAAGGTAGGGGAACCAGCAATTGCGATTGGCAATCCATTAGGTATGCGGTTTTCTGGTTCCGTCACACAAGGCGTAATCAGTGGAAAGCAACGAACGGTTCCTCAGGACTTTAATCAAGATGGTCGACCAGACTGGCAGGCAGAGGTAATCCAAACCGATGCTGCAATTAACCCAGGTAATAGTGGCGGTGCTTTAATTAACATTAAAGGGCAGTTAATTGGTATTAATTCGATGAAAATTAACGAAGCAGCTGTTGAAGGAATTGGATTTGCAATCCCTGTTGACATCGTGAGACCGATTGTCAATGAACTTGAGAAAAAAGGTAAGATAACCAGACCATACTTAGGAGTAGAAATTTATTCACTTGAAGAAGTGCCTCAAACAGAATGGGACAGTACATTAAGCCTCCCAAGTGGCGTTAAAGGTGGCGTGTACGTTTGGAGTGTAGAGAAATTCTCACCCGCGGATCAGGCTGGTCTTGAGCGCTTGGATGTTATCACTCAAGTTGATGGAAAAGAAGTCTTAAACATGATTGATTTACGCAAAATCCTATATCAGGATAAAGAAGTAGGAGACGATTTAAAAGTCACTTACTATCGCGGCAGCGACAAGCAAACAACAACAATAAAGCTTGGAAAACAACGGTAAAAAAACCTCCATCTTCGATTAAGTGAACTACTTAATCTTGGATGGAGGTTTTTATCTTCCATGAACGGGGTTATTTAGTACAGTTGAAGGTTGAAAAGCCATCAACTTATAGCAGATTTATTAAAGCGAACACATGTGCATATGTGTATAAGTCTGTGGATAACCCTCTGGTTATTGCCTGAAAATGAATATTAAACGCTTTTGTTCCGCTTCTATTAGTTAAATTTTCTACCCTTGACATGGTTAAATAGTAACAGTAATAAAATTAACATAACAATGTCAAGTCGTGCTTTGTACAGGAATTGAAAAAAACCTTGATCTGTAAGAAATGGTAATTTTGTTAATAAAATGGCTGCAATCATAATCACAATCAGTGGAACTGTAGCTTCTTTGACATAATAACCACTGGCTATCATAGCACCACATAATATTTCAGTAATTGCAACGATTAATAATACAGTAGCCGGATACGGTATATCTAAGCTGGCAAAGATAGGTAGAAAGTCATCGAATAGTAATTTAACAAGACCAGTAATAATAAAAACATAACCAACCGTATAACACACCCACTTACCCATCGGCATTTTCAATGTTAACACCCCCAATCTATTATTGTTTAACGTATTCCATTGAACCAAGACCTGTACACTATCAAATAATCGAGCTTTTTAATGTATATGCAAGGCTTGGTCAAGTATTGACAAGTTAGTCTATATATTTTTCTAGGGGTGCCTTCTTATTGCCATTAGACAGGATTAGACTTATAATTTTCTTTAGCAGTAAATAAGTGTAACTAAGGCTTTGACCAGAAGGCTCGCCAATAAGCCTAGTTTTCTAATACATATTTAAAAAGGAAGTGCAATTCAGTGATTCAACGTTTTTTCTCTTATTACAAGCCGCATAAACGGCTATTTATGATAGATTTTGGTTGTGCTGTTATTGTTGCAATACTTGAACTGGCATTCCCGGTCGCAGTACAAAAATTTATTGATCAATTACTGCCTGAAGAAAATTGGAATATAATTGTTTTAGTTAGTATTGGTTTATTAGTTATTTATTTACTTAGTACATTTCTTCAATACGTTGTTACTTATTGGGGGCATAAGCTGGGCGTTAATATCGAAACAGACATGCGTCAGGATTTGTTCAACCATGTACAAAAACAATCTTTTCGGTTTTTTGATAATACAAAAACTGGACATATCATGAGTCGGATAACCAATGACTTATTTGATATTGGAGAACTCGCCCATCATGGACCAGAAGACTTTTTTATCGCTATTATGACCTTTGTTGGTGCGTTTTGGATTATGTTTACCTATAACGCCAAGCTGGCATTGATTATTCTGTTTGTGGTACCGATCCTGGTTTGGTTAATCACTTTTAGTAATATTAAGATGAATGCCGCGTGGAAAAAGATGTATACGGACATAGCGGAAGTAAATGGTCGGGTAGAAGATGCCGTATCAGGTGTACGTGTTGTTCAATCATTTACAAATGAAAAGCATGAAATGGCTCGCTTTACAAAGGATAATTACAGCTTTCGTGCAGCAAAAATCAGTGCATATAAGGTAATGGCGTTTGTCCATTCCAACATTTATATGATGATGCGTTTAATTGTTTTAATCGTTTTAGTTGTAGGTTCATGGCTAGCTTTCAACAATGAAACATTTACAAACGGTGACCTCGTTGCCTTTATCCTATTTACGAACGTACTGTTTAAACCAATTGAAAAAATTAGTGCACTGCTTGAGTTATATCCGAAGGGGATGGCAGGGTTTAAGCGATTCACTGATATACTTGATGTAAGCCCTGAGGTTGTGAATCGTAAAAATGCGCAGGAGGTTAAGTCGTTGAAAGGTAATATTAAATTTGACAATGTTACTTTCGGCTACGAGAAAACACAGTCCTCTGTGCTTGATAATTTAAGCTTCTCAGTAGATGCGGGAGAAACCATCGCATTCGTTGGTCCATCGGGAGCGGGGAAAACAACAATTTGTTCGCTGATTCCACGTTTCTATGATGTGAACAGTGGCAGCATAAGTATTGATGGGATAGATCTACGGGACATGACGAAAGAATCTCTGCGTCATCAAATTAGTATTGTACAACAGGATGTATTTTTATTTACCGGAACGCTGCGCGAAAATATCGCATATGGAAAGCTTGATGCAACAGATGAAGAAATTGAAAAAGCCGCAAAAGATGCTCATATGGTAGAGTTTATCAATGAGTTGCCAAATGGCTATGGAACGCAGGTTGGAGAGCGTGGATTAAAGCTGTCTGGTGGTCAAAAACAACGTATCGCAATCGCGCGGATGTTTTTAAAAAATCCACCAATTCTCATATTGGATGAAGCAACTTCAGCGTTGGATACAGAAACAGAAATGATCATTCAGAAGGCTTTGAATAAACTGGCAAAAGATCGAACAACTCTTGTTATCGCACACCGCCTAGCAACCATTAAGAACGCTGATCGCATTATGGTTGTCACAAAAGATGGTATTGCTGAACAGGGTAGCCATGAAGAACTGATCAAGCGTGATGGTATCTTTGCTAATTTGCATAAAGTACAGATGACGTAATTACACATATTAAAAACCGTTAACCCCTTACTAATACAGGGTTTAACGGTTTTTTCTTAGTCATTTTTTTCTTGAAACACAAAATACTTTTGCCCAATGAAGTTTAAAATGGTATAAAATCCTGTCCCAATAATGACAGCAAGCATATCTGATCCAACTAAACCAGAAAGCTCTTCAGGCAATACGTATCTAGTTACCATTAAACTGCCATTATAGGAAATGAAATAGCAGGTTAGAATAATCAGTATGAATCTTGGGACACCAGTATTTACACTGACATGGCTTTTAAACGTAAAGTTTCGGTTTAGAATATAACTAGCCGCTGCTCCGATTGTGTTTCCTATTAACGTTGAAGTCCAGTAATTCCAGCCCAATACGTTCAAAAGGAAAAACATTATAGACAGACCTATAAGGGTGTTGAAGATACCAACAAGTAAGAAGCGGATCAGGTGATTAGTTGGTTTCGGATAGCTTTCGGGCATTGAGCCTACGTGATGGTTCATTTTCGATACGGTCTCCATTCAACAGATGGCGTTGCAGGGGCATATTCAACGTGTTAATATCGATAATATACCGTGGCCTCCGTTTTGTTTCTTTATAAATTTTCCCTATATATTCTCCGACAAGCCCAAGTGCTATTAGCTGCAGGCCACCAATCAACCAAATAGATGTAATCAGTGAAGTCCAGCCAGTTTCTGTATTACCAAAAAATTTAAGTGATAAGAAATAGCCACCAAAGATTATACTTAGCATGAACGAAATACAGCCAATTACCAGCACAAGACGTATTGGTGTAACCGAAAACGAAGTAATTCCGTCAAGAGCAAATGAAAGCATTTTTTTCAAAGGATACTTTGTTTCCCCAGCCAGTCTCTTTTTTCGATTGTAATGGACTATCGTCGATTTAAATCCTATAAGTGGCACAATTCCCCGCAAGAACATGTTTGCTTCATCAAAGTGTTCCAGCTCTCCAACCGCCCTACTGCTCATCTGTCGATAATCGGCATGGTTGTAAACGAGGTTAACGCCCATTTTCCGCATTACTTTGTAGAAACCTTCTGCTGTGTACCGTTTAAAAAAGTTATCGGTATCACGCTTTTGTCTTACGCCGTAAACTTCATAGCCTTGCTTAAATTTTTCAACAAACGTACTGATAATAGCTATGTCGTCTTGCAGATCAGCGTCAATTGAAATCAGGCAATCAGACGAATCTTTTGCAGAAAACAAACCTGCGAGAAGTGCATTTTGATGGCCAACATTTCTTGAAAGTTTTAGTCCACGAATGAAATCCCCCTTAATTGTTTCATGGTAGATCATAGACCAGGTCTTATCCTGGCTTCCGTCATCAACGAATAATATTCTACTATTTTTTGAAACCTCCAGGTTGGCAACCATTTTTGATAATAGGTTGTTCAATTGTGCAAAGGCTTCTGGAAGAACAGCTTCTTCGTTATAACATGGGACGACAATAGTTAAAACAGGTTCCTTCATTTTTGTATCCTCCTGTTGCTAAGCTGTATATACTTAGTATTTTGACATGTAGAGTTAGGAAATGCAGAAAACTTATATAGCTTTATAAAGATAGATTTCCCACGCTGAGGCTTCTGAGTTAAATATTTTGTCTAATGAAAGTTGATTTTCGGCAGCATTATCAATTGGAACAGAAGAAAAGATATATTTACCGCCCATCTTTTTGAAAGGATCCAAATTCAATTCCAGGTTTTTAATCCGTTTTTTTGAATCTTTTTTAAACATATAATTCTTGCCAAGCTCATCCGTGAAAATATAACAGCGACCGCCCCACTCATTGAAATACGTCTAAATAGTCTTATTTTTATCCAACTCTTTCTTAATTATTTTCCGGAACTGATCTTTGTAGGATATTGGATAAAAGTTATTATAGGTATCAAGCGTGTAAAAACCGTTGTACTGGGAAATTGCTGGATGTAGGCCAATACTTGCCACTCGGTAATCCTCCTGGGGCAGGCCAATATAATGTTCAATCTCTTCAAATTGCTCTACGGCATAAAATTCCTTAACAGACGGTTTATTTTGGTAGACAATTTCCTCATTAGAAAGCAGAAGTATAACGATCTGCGTTATCAGTAGCCAAGGGATAGTCCTTCTCCAAAGATTTCCCAGGTCCCACAGGATTTTGAGACCAATCGCCAGCAACATATATAAAATAAGTGGGCGGAGAAAATGATAGCGGGCGAAATTAAAGGTATCGAGGAAAGGAAATCGCTCTGTCAGAGGTAACCATCCTTCATAAAACCAAAAAGCATACCAGGCTGATAACGCGAAATTAAGGGTAAATAAAAAAACAAATACTTTTTCCTTCCGCCACCATCCCCTTTTCCATACAAAGTAAAAAGCTAATAGCGTAACAGGCAAAATCACTAGAGTATGAATGGTCAACACATGCGTATGGCCAAAAATATAATTTTTGAATGTAAGCCTTACCGCGTGAAAGAAACCGAGTCGTGCATGGAAATAATCGTCTCGGCTATTTTCCTCATGGTCAAACAGAAAGGAATAAACGAGGCGATAATCCGAAAGCAGATAAATGAATGTCATGTAAGCTATCGATAGGAAAAACCGCCAATTCCAGCCCTTTTTTCTTATTACATCGGTGAGCCAGAATACTCCCATTGCGCTGAGGAAAAAGAAAAATCCCAGAACAATGCTTGAATAAAGTGGCAGGAGTGTAAGTGTTAAGTAATTTTTCCAAGAGTACTCCCCTTTTCTGATATTCAATAAGGCCCACAATGCAAGTGGCATTCCAAGCGTACTAAGCATTCCAGAAGGCCAGAAAGGAGTAAGTGCAAAGGCCAGGGACGCACCCACTCGAATAGGTGCCCAAGCTTGTTTTGGAACAATGTGTTTTTTTAGTAGTAAATACATCCCTAAAAATGCGACAAAGCGTGTAATCGCTTGGCTGATTGCATAGGCGGTCATTGTCGGAAATAAAGCATAAAGCCAGACAATCAGTGTAAGCTCTGTCCCTAAAGCATTACGCTGGAGCCACCCATTGATAACTTGCGGAATCCGGGCATTGAGGTCCCCAGTCAGTTCACCGCTTTCAACTAGCACCTTATACCATGCAAGATTGGAATCAAGGTTGTCATGTACCCTTATATGAGCATTTTCGCCGAGAATGAAGAGTGGTGAAAGGGAAATCGCTATAATAAATAAAGCTAGGATAATGAGCACGCGTTCTTTCTTTGGTTCAAATAAAGGCAGTATCATCACCCCCAAAAGATAATTTATGAATGTAAACAGTCTTAAGATTTACTTTTACTTATGAAATTATTCCCTTACTTCCCAAAAAGTAGTGCAATCTATTATTGAATGTAAAGCAAGGCTGTTTTCTAAAGGGTTCGTTTCTTTCCTACTACCCTTTATTAGTTGGGTGTTGATCCAGCATTTCGGAAAAACACGCGCTTTCCATGGTGAATGATCTTCATAAGGCCGATGAAAGTCAAAACGAGTGAGAAAACAAAGGGAAGTGATCTTCATTACGGTAAGTGACTACTTATTACTACTTATTCTGATAATAAGAAAAAACGTACCAAGAAGTGATAGATATTAAAATAAAGAAAGAGCCAACTTCTCGATTATCCGAGTAGTTGACTCAATTTACTAATCTAATTATTCTATTATTTGGAGTTTTTTAGGGAATTTGGTAAGTATCTCGCACCCGTTTGCAGTAATGAGAACGTCATCTTCTATTCTTACTCCGCCTACTCCTGGAACATAAATTCCTGGTTCAATAGTAAATATCATTCCTTCTTTTAAAATTCCATCATTTAAGTGATTCATAGAAGGAAATTCATGAACATTAATACCCATGCCATGTCCGATACGATGTGGAAAATAGTCACCATACCCTGCCTCTGTGATAATATCTCGAGCTATTTTGTCTAAATCACCAATTCGAGTGCCTGGTTTGCTAGCATTTAAAGAAGCTAGTTCAGCTTTTAAAACAGTATTATAAATTTCCTTTTGCTTTTCTGAGGCGGATTTAAAGGCTACAGTACGAGTTATATCGGAACAATACCCTTCAAGCACAACGCCCATATCAAACAATACCATGTCTCCAGGTTTCAACTCCCGGTCACCTGGATTACCGTGCGGATCACCGGACTTTTCACCAAAAAGAACCATAGTTGAAAAGGACATTTCACGAATCCCTTTTTTCTTTAACTCATATTCAATTTTAGCTAAAACTTCCATTTCACTGATACCTTCCCGGAGGGCGTTAATTCCTACTTGTACTCCATAATCAGCCATTTCTGTAGCGCGTCTTATTATGGAGATCTCACTATCTTCTTTTACAACACGCATTTCATTTAATTTTCCCTCCACTGAAACGACCTTAGCTTCCGAAAATAAATTTAGAAATGATTCACTGCGTGCCAATGAAAGTACTTCTTTCTCCACTGCAACTTCTTCAACATTTTTAAGACGCCTTTTTTCAAGGGAAGTTTTAATTAGTTCCCATGGATTCTCATGATCGGAGTAACCAACGATTTCGTAAGCCCAACCCGAATCTTTTAATTGGTTAACTTCCATTGCGGGTAAGACAAACAAAGGGTCCCCCTGTCTGAACATGAAAATTCCCATTAGACGTTCATGTGGATCAGTGTAGAAATTAGATAGATAAAAAACATTTTCAATTGAATTTAAAAAGGCTACTTCGATGTTCTTTTCGTTCATCCAAGCTGTTAATGTTTCTAAACGCTTTTGCATGCAAACACTCCTATCCAAAATTTACTTATGTTTCTTTTGCGTAGCTAACGAAACAGTTATAAGCACAATAACGGCTGCTGGGACAGAAATGACAACACTATTTAACTCAAATGGTTTACTTAGTAAAATTTCCCATACCAATGTTGTTACCACACCTGTAATCATGGAAGAGATACCGCCTATTGCAGTTACTCGCTTCCAGAAGAATACTGCTAGAATTGCTGGTGTTATACCTGCACCATATACTGTATAGGCATACATTTGGACTGCTAAAACAGTAGGGAAAAAGCTGATTAACAGATATGAAAATACACCAAGAGCTACGATGAATAATTTTGTCATGCTTAATTGTTTCTTATCTGACGCATCTTTATTAATATACTTTCCATATATATCATACGTCATATTCGTCGCAGCTGAAAGCAAATAAGAATTTCCTGTTGTTATGATAAAGGCGGCTGCGGCAGCAAGTAATATACCCCCTATTCCAACAGGAATCACCAGGGTAGTTGCCTTTAATGCCATTCCTGAATCTATATCAGGAAATAAGGAACGAGATGTAAATGCTATTATAGAAATTGCTGGTGAAATAATTAGCATGATGATTAGCCATCCGATTTGAGCCTTTTTGGCAGTTGAATCTCCTTTTGAAGATGCTAAACGTTGATACATGTTTTGGTCACCGAGTAGTAGAAATAATGCTGGTAGGAGATAACCTATCAATTGGATTGTTGTTAGTCCTCCTGTTGCAGACATATGTGATTCCGGGACATTTGCAACGATAGTATCCCAACCCCCAGCAATTCCGATAATTACTGGTACAGTGATCAACAAACCTCCAACCATTAAAAATCCACTTATTGCATCAGTTTGAGAAACAGAACGAAGCCCGCCAATCATCGCAAGGAATATGATTAATGCAGCACCAATTATCGTACCTACTTCTACACTCATACCGGTTGTAAGGTTTAGAATGAATCCGAAACCTTTCATTTGATAAGAATCAATACCCACATAAGCTAGAATAACTATGACACTTGCAAGATTGCGTGCAGAAACCCCATATTTTTCTTCAAGAATACATGAAATCGTGTATTTTCCGAATGCCCTTATTAATTCCTATGAAAGCCAACTCTGGGACCCGTGCCAATATAGAGGGTAACCGCCAAAGAAGTTGCTGTCAAATCAGCTTTACCTTCC
>NZ_JBMERP010000015.1:0-65391 GCF_049310925.1 Virgibacillus sp. DJP39
TTTTTTAAATTATCCTTTTTATTCTCGCTTTTTCTGTTCATCAGAGATTGCCTCCTTTGAATAAATTATGCGAATTAGCTTGTTACCGTTCAGGCTTTTATGCAAGGGAAAAAAAATAAGCAGTGCACCCAGGTTTAGATGTTTGCTACTTCTAAGTTATTAAACTAGGATCAGATGACAATATGGTGTCATGAATGTTGTGTTTTTGACGTTCAGGGTAGAATTTTTATCATAATAAACCCCTGACACAAAAGCGTGTCAGGGGTTTATATTTTAATGAATATTTCTATATAATCCCACTACTTTACCCAAAATAGTTACGTTTTGATAGATTAATGGATCCATTGTAGCATTTTCTGGCTGCAATCGTATATGGTCTTTCTCTTTAAAGAAACGTTTTACAGTTGCCTCATCTTCATCAGTCATAGCTACGACAATGTCTCCATTTTGAGCTACGTTCTGCTGTTTTACAATTACCATATCCCCATCTAGTATTCCAGCCTCTATCATACTCTCACCCTGAATAATTAATACAAAAATATTATCGTCTGGTGACGAAGACGAACTTGGTAGTGGTATAAATTCTTCAATATTCTCAACGGCGGTAATTGGTACACCAGCTGTAACCTTTCCAATTACAGGAGCATATCTAACTGCTTCTCTTGGGACGTTACTCTCTAGGGAAAGATCTAATACCTCAATAGCTCGTGGTTTTGTTGGATCTCTTCTTATATATCCTTTACTTTCCAACCTTGACAAATGACCATGTACGGTTGAGCTGGATGCAAGGCCAACTGCCAAAGCAATTTCTCTAACAGATGGCGGATAACCTTTTTTACTTACTTCATCTTTAATATATTCAAGAATTGTTTCTTGTCTTTTAGATAGTTTTGTCATCTATGTAACACCTCACGCATAGGATTTATTAATAATAGTTTATCACATTTTCCCAAAAAAGCAAACATCCGTTCGAATAACAGTTGACAAGACCATACGTTCGGTGTAGTCTATTACTAGAGGCGAACAGGGGTTCTTAAAATTAGAAAGGGTTGATTTTAATGTTTAATAAAGTAACCAAAACTGATGCATTTTATTTAGTAGCTTTTGCATTGACCTTAGGATTTTTATACTTTTCTATGATTATGAGTGCTTAACGGATATTGAAAAAACTAGTATGTGGAGCGTATGAACAGTGAACACTATATTGTATTGTCGTGTAAGTACTGACAAAAAAGAGCAAGAAACATCTTTAAAAAGACAAGAACAGGAGTTAATAGAACTTGCACATCTAAACGGTATGAATGTTTTAGCAATTATAAAAGAACAAGCTAGTGGGTATGAAATAGAACGGGATGGCGTTTTTGAAATGCTCGAGTACTTCGCCAATGAAGAGGCTGAATGTTTATTAATTCAAGATGAAACACGTTTGGGACGGGGTAACACGAAAATTGCACTGTTCCACCAACTAAATAAGTTAAATGTATCTATATATACTGGAATTCATAATGGTGTTCTTGAGTTATCTGAATCTGATTCTATGGTTTTACAAATTGTAGGTGTAGTAGAGGAATATCAACGAAAGATACATAACATCAAAATTAAACGGGGAATAAATAAAGCAATCAAGGAAGGTTATGATCCAGCTAAAAATTTATCTAATCGTAACCTGTCTTCAGGTAGACAACGCAAGGAATTTCCTATTAATGAGGTTGTTCGATTGCGCGGGCATAAGTTAACATTTGAAGAAATTGCAGTGACTTTAAACGGCTTAGGATACAATGTGTCAAAAGCAACTGTACATCGCAGATATCAAGAATATCATAATACTTGAATTAACGAGCATAGAACGGTAATATTAATGAGCAGGGACTGGTTTAAAGTTCGTGCTTTTTTATATGTTAGGAGGTAAGAAGATGATTTCTAAAGAAAAGTTAGAACGCATTAATAAACTCGCAAAGAAGTCAAAGTCTGAAGGATTAACAGAAAAAGAAAAAACTGAACAAAAAGCATTACGTAAGGAATATCTTGGTAATGTCAGATCATCTTTTAAAAATCAATTTAAAACCATGACAGTGATGGATCCAGAGGGCAATGATGTTACACCTAAAAAGGTCAAAGATATGCAAAAGAAGGACAAGAAAGATTAAATTTACAGAAACTGTTAACATGACACTTGTTACAACTTGTATTTCATTATAGAATTGAAGAGGATTAAAACAAGTTCCACAAAGAAGGGGAAACAATATGACTACTAATGTTGAACAATTATCAATAAATACTATTCGTACACTAGCAATTGATGCAATTGAAAACGCAAACTCAGGCCATCCTGGTTTACCAATGGGTGCTGCTCCAATGGCGTACACATTGTGGACGGATTTTATGAATCAAAACCCTAAACACTCAAAATGGTTTAATAGAGATCGTTTTGTTTTATCTGCAGGACACGGATCTATGCTGTTATATGGTTTATTGCACTTAGCTGGATACGATGTAACAATTGATGACTTAAAGAACTTTAGACAATGGGATTCAAGAACACCTGGACATCCTGAAGTGCATCATACTGACGGTGTAGAGGCAACAACTGGACCATTGGGACAAGGTGTTGCTATGGCAGTTGGTATGGCAATGGCAGAAACACATCTTGCAGCAACGTTTAACAAAGATGATTTATCTATTGTCGACCATCATACATACGCACTTGTTAGTGATGGTGATCTAATGGAAGGCATTTCGCATGAAACTGCGTCACTAGCTGGACATTTAGGTTTAGGTAAATTAATCGCATTATACGATTCAAACGATATCTCATTAGATGGGGAATTAGATCGTTCATTTTCTGATAATACAGAACAACGCTTTAAAGCATATGGGTGGCAAGTTATCCGTGTAGAAGATGGAAATGATGTAAATGCACTTAGAAATGCAATTAAAGAAGCAAAAGAAAATAGTGAACAACCAACTTTAATAGAGGTGAAAACAGTTATAGGATTTGGTTCTCCTAACAAATCAGCTTCATCTGCATCACATGGTGCACCACTTGGTCTTGATGAAGCTAAACTTACAAAGGAAGCTTATCAGTGGCCACATGAAGACTTCCATGTTCCAGAAGAAGTTTATAAAGATTTCGATGAAAAAGTTGGTAAAAGCGGGCAAGATGCAGAAGAAAACTGGAATCAATTATTTGATACTTACAAAGAAAAATATCCTGAAGATGCACAAAAGCTGGAACTAGCCATTAACGGAGAGTTACCATTAGACTGGGAAAAAGATTTACCTGTTTATCAACCGGAAAAAGATAAACTAGCAACCCGCGCATCATCTGGTGAAGTGCTCAATGCGATTTCTGAAAAACTTCCAAATCTTTTTGGAGGAAGTGCTGATTTAGCTGGGTCAAATAAAACGACAGTTAACAATCAAACTGATTTCTCCCGTGAGAACTATGCTGGGAAGAATATCTGGTTTGGTGTTCGGGAATTTGCAATGGCAGCAGCATTAAATGGTATGGCACTACATGGAGGACTTAAAGTATACGCTGGTACATTTTTCGTGTTTAGTGACTATTTACGTCCAGCAGTCCGCTTATCAGCTATTATGAACCTTCCAGTAACGTATGTGTTCACTCATGATTCTATAGCAGTTGGAGAAGATGGTCCAACACATGAACCAGTAGAGCATTTGTCTGCATTTCGTTCAATGCCTGGTTTATCATTAATTCGCCCTGCTGATGGAAATGAAACACAGGCTGCATGGCGTCTAGCGCTTGAATCAACCAACAGACCTACTGCTTTAGTATTAACTAGGCAAGGACTCCCAACACTTGAAGGAACAAAAGAGCAGGCTTATGAGGGCGTTAAAAAGGGTGCATATGTGGTGAGTAAAGGTGAAAAAGAAACTCCTGATGCATTACTACTCGCAACGGGATCTGAGGTTCAATTGGCAGTAGCTGCACAAAAAGAGCTAAAAGCTAAAAATATTCATGTTAATGTAGTGAGTATGCCTTCATGGGATCGTTTTAACGAGCAGGATACTGCTTATAAAAACGAGGTAATTCCTCCACAGGTGAAAGCACGCCTAGGAATTGAAATGGCTTCACCGTTTGGCTGGGAACGTTACGTTGGAGACCAGGGTGCTGTTCTTGGAATTGATACTTTTGGCGCATCTGCAAAAGGTGACAAAGTTATAGAAGAGTATGGTTTTACTGTAGCCAACGTCGTTGAAAATGTAGAAAACTTAATTAGATAGTGAAGAAAGGTCCTAACAATGGTTAGGACCTTTTACTTTCGACAAAACTAGTGATAATACGCAACTAATTATGACACTTTTTTGAAAATAGAATACGTATAATAGTAATAAAAGGAGTGATATTGTTGAATACGTATTCTATTTATCCTATAAGAAATGAATTTGCAGAACGTTATTATTATAGAAGTGAAATTCTTTATCGTTTTTTAAAACAATACCACCAAAATGACCATAATAAGGTTCTAGATGATCAATTTAATGAAATAACCTATTTTTTTTGTAAAAAAGAGTTGAATAAGAAAATAAAAACATTGTATAATAATAAAGCTATAGTAAAAGATGGTAGAAACGTACTAGAAATAATGCATAATAATCACTATATCTCTTTACATATTAGTGAAAAACAGATAGACTTTCGATGTGATATGCTAATAGATGCGGAAGCGCTGTTATTTCCTATCTTACAATTGTTCCATCCATCTTTATTTGTATTGGATAATGAATTACATAATTATGGTTGGATTTCACCAGTAACAAAGATGAAGGGTCATTTAAATGAGGAAGTATTGTATTCTACTCTTTAATTTACTATACTGTATGAGAGACAACACGAAGGGGGAAGGCTTGAAATGGGCACGATTTGGGTCGTATTAATTGCCGTAGTAGCTCTAATTGCTGGAGTTGCTCTTGGTTTCTTCATAGCAAGAAAATATATGATGAATTACTTAAAGAAAAACCCACCAATCAACGAACAAATGCTACGAACTATGATGATGCAAATGGGTCAAAAACCATCACAAAAGAAAATTAATCAAATGATGCGTTCAATGAACAACCAGAGCAAATAGTAGTTATTATGTACAATAGGCATAATACTGTATCTTACCCCTTAATACTTGATAGTATTAAGGGGTATTTCAAATGTTGTATTATTGTCAAATTCCACAACTGAATCTTTTTCTGTTTCTGTTAAACTAAATATTAAATAAGCGAATGTTTTTTGGAGGGCTACTATGTCAGAAATTAATATATTTGTTGCATTTGGTGCTGGAATTCTATCTTTTATCTCACCTTGCGTGTTACCACTATATCCCGCTTTCTTATCCTATATCACCGGTATGAGTGTTAGTGAAATAAAAGACGATAATGTTATGTTAAAGAAAAAGAGTATATTACATACTATATTTTTTTTGCTTGGTTTTTCAAGTATATTTATTGTACTTGGCTTCGGCTCAACATTCGTATCAGAATTTCTAACTACTTACAATGATTTAATCAGACAAATTGGAGCAATTTTAATTGTGTTTTTTGGATTAGTTGTAGTTGGAATACTGAACTTTGAATTTCTTATGAAAGATAAAAAAATAACATTTAAAAATCGTCCATCAGGTTTTTTTGGTTCATTCATTATTGGTATGGCCTTCTCGCTGGGGTGGACACCCTGTATGGGGCCAATTTTAATGGTTGTAATTTCACTTGCTGCAACAAATCCGGACCTTGGAATGGTCATGATGATTAGTTATGTACTGGGCTTCTCAGTTCCATTTTTGATTCTTTCCTTTTTTATCGGAAAATTATCCTGGATTAAAAAGAATAGTCTAAAAATGGTTAAAATAGGTGGATATGTTATGATTCTTATGGGGATTGCTTTATTCTTTGATTGGATGACTAAACTTACATCATTTTTAGCTGGCACATTCGGCTTCACAGGATTTTAATAGATTTTTCAATTCGATTGTATTAGTATATAAAATAAAGGAGCATTACTGATGTATAAACCAAATGACCTAATACTCCGAACAACGACATCACTTATAGCATTTATACTATTAGGATTTGCAGTTTATTTGTTGTTAGCTGGTCACAATGCACCAGGTGGAGGATTCGTAGGAGGACTAGTAACTTCTGGAGCCATTCTTTTGATGTATATGTCATACGGTATAGAGGCTGTAGAAAAAATATTACCAGTTAATTTTAAAATGCTGATACCTGTCGGGTTGCTTATAGCACTATCTACAGGTATTGGTTCATTCATATTTCAGGTTCCATTTTTGTCTCAGACATATGGTTATTTTACAATTCCTATATTTGGTAAAATTGAATTAGCTACAGCTATGATTTTTGACCTTGGGGTTTTTATAACTGTTTTAGGTGTTACCATTACAATCATTTTATCTATTGCGAATGATCAATAAGTGTTGTTAGGGGAAATGACAGAATGACAAATGTTCTTATTGTTGATGATGCAAAGTTTATGAGGGTTACTCTTACTACTATGTTACAGAATGAAAACTATGTAATAGTTGGAGAAGCTGAGAATGGTAAAGAGGCTATTGAAATGTACAAAGAGTTGAAACCGGATATTGTCACAATGGATATTACAATGCCAGTTATGAATGGAATTGATGCTTTAAGAGCCATAAGAGAATTCGATACGCAAGCTAAAATTGTTGTTTGTTCTGCTATGGGCCAACAAAAAGTTGTGTTGGAAGCCATCGAAATAGGGGCTAGTGATTTTATTGTAAAACCTTTTGATGAGAATAGGGTTATTGATACTATCGAGAGGGTTTTACATAAATAATAAATTGGATAATAGCGAAAAGCTTATAATTGAAGCCAGTGAAAGAGTTGATAAATATGTTTTGGGTTATTGTAAGTTCAATAGGTGCAATGTGTATGGCAGTATTAGCGATTTTCCTGCGCTTAAAATCTGCAAAAAAACCTGCTTCTGTTAAGAAAATTATTTTGCCACCATTATTTATGAGTACAGGGGCATTGATGTTTATTTTCCCAGAATTTCGAATTGAGTGGAGTCAAGTGCTGGAAGCTCTTTTGGTTGGTATTGCGTTTTCCATACTATTGATCTATGGCTCAAAATTTGAGATAAAACAAAACAATATATATCTTATACCATCAAAGTCTTTTGCATTAATTCTTTTTGGTTTATTACTATTACGGATCATTTTAAAATTAGCACTCAGTGGTTCAATTTCATTATATGAAACCAGTGGCATGTTCTTTTTATTAGCATTTGGTATGATAATATCCTGGAGAATCGCTATGCTAATCAAGTACAAAAAATTAGAAAAACGATTAAAATATACAGAAGTGCATTAATACATAAAAACTCTGGTTCCCATTCAATTAAAAGGGAACCAGAGTTTTTTCCTTATACTGTTTTCTAAAAGATTGTTGATTTTAAACACAAAATCTATAATCTGCGACATAGTGAATACTTTTTCGACGCCGTTCCGACAGAATACTTTGCTTTCCGCGGGAACGGCCTTATTCTCCTCAGAAGCAAAGAACGCTTCTTCCGGGGTCTTCGGACACGTGCTGTTCTAAGCAGGAGTCTACGTATTCCGCCTCCACTATGAATCCTATGTTTTTATCAACTGCGAGATTAAACAGCAACAAAACATACGAAAAGACCCTTTCCTTAAGGTGAGATACAAAGAAACCTACGCAGTGACAGACTAAGTTAGTAATTAAAAATAGGGTTCATATGGTGTGACATCTATGTTTTTTTCAGCAAGTTTTTTCCTTAAAAATTTATGATCTCTTTTTGGTGTAGCAACAATGTATCCTTCAATTAAAACATCTTCAGTAATTTTTTTCCTGTTTTTACGAAGTGCTACTTCTCCTATTTTGCTTGCTATTTTATGCCTCGCAATATCCCGGAATAATTCCGGAACTGGTGTCACTAGTTCTTCTAAGAGTGCTTTTTCTTTCTTCCCCCACATATGCCTTGTTTTGTCCATGTAATATTCTTCCCAATCCATATTCGACTTACCATCCTCTTTAGGAAGTTTTTTTAGAAATTTGCGAAACATGAAAAAACCGCCGATTCCCATCAATCCAATTAACAAAAATCCCCAAAGTATAATTAAGTATTCGATAAACAATGACATATAATCACCTTTTTTCTAATTTTTCCACTAATAAATTATATAAAAGATATATTTTTTTCGCTAAGTATAGTAAGATTACTAATAATTAGTAATCTTTTCCTTAGTCTTTAACATCATTCATACTCTTTCATTATAAAAGTACATAGACTTTCTTACAAGTGACATATTTTTTAAAATAACATCATATATATTAATTATACACAAAAATTATGTTGGAATCTGTAACTAGGGGTGAAGCGATGAAATCTAATTCTTTTACGGAGCGAAAACATCAGGCTAATGTAGATAGTTCGTATTCTGATGAAAATGAAATAAACCGAAAAATCTATTCAGAAATGAGCGAACTACCACCTGATATAATCAATTGGATTGAAAACAATAGCAATGAATTAATTTCAATTTGGGATAACACTGGGAAAGCTATGTTTTTTTCTAACTCTATTAAACGTATATTAGGGTATACAAAGAATGACTTAGAAGATAAATCATGGTTTGAATTAGTTTCTCCAGAAGATGTTACTAACATAAAAAGGTATTATGCGGACACCGAAAAAAAAGATGATAGCCACACTTTCAATATCAATATAAGGAACAAACAAGGTAAATACATTTGGACCGAATGTACGATTTCCAAACTAGAAAACAATGATGATGACAGTCATTATTTTGTTTCCATGCTCAAAGACATATCTGACAAAAAAGAGGCCGAGGAAATGATGGTAAGGTCAGAGAAGATGTCTGTTGCTGGACAATTAGCTGCAGGAATCGCTCACGAAATAAGGAATCCACTAACATCTTTAAAAGGGTTTATGCAATTATTACAGGCAGGCGTAAATGGAAAAGAAGAATATTATAAAATTATGATTGATGAAATCGAGAAAATGGAAACTATTACTTCTGAACTACTATTTATCTCTAAACCATTAACTAATAATAGGAATCAGGAAGTGGTAGAGGTAATGATTCACGAAATTGTAGCGTTATTGTTACCTCTAGCGCGCTTGAAAAATGTAGATATTAAATGGACAAGACAAAGTAAACACAGTATATATTGTGACCGATCACAAATTAAACAAGTAATAATAAATATTGTTAAAAATGCAATTGAAGCAATGGATGAAAAAGGCACAATAGAAATTATTATTACCGAAAATAAACTAGAACTTGAAGTTGCAATTATAGATGATGGACCTGGGATTCCTGAAGAAATCATCCATAAGTTAGGTGAACCGTTTTTCACAACAAAAAAAAGTGGGACTGGCCTTGGTTTGATGATATCAAATCAAATTTTGCAAAAACATGATGGAAGACTGGAGATTGAACAGAATATGGATAAGGGAAGTACATTTAAAATTATCTTACCACTGTAGCTTTAATAAATTATTGGTATAATTAACTTTATCATTATTATATTTTGAGTATAACTGTAGCTTATCACTTTGAATAATATTTTAATATACGGTAAAAGGCATATAACATTTGTTTTATATGCCTTTTTCATTTAAGATAAATAAGAAAGATTAATAGCTTTGTCCTAGATTTAACCGTGCAATAATATAAGTCTTCGACGAATAAAGAGTGAGGGGAGTAATACACATAATGACACAAAATGATGCGTTTCAGGCAAAAAAGCAGTTTGAGCTTAATGGTAAGACATATAATTATTACCAACTGAAAGCTTTAGAAGAGGCTGGGATCGGCAATGTTGGCAGACTACCATTCTCAATTCGTGTTCTGTTAGAATCTATCATTCGTCAGCATGATGGACACGTGATTAAAGATGAACATGTAAAAGGTCTAACCAAATGGGGAACAAAAGAGGGTGAAGGTGTAGATGTACCATTTAAGCCTTCACGTGTGATTTTACAGGATTTCACAGGTGTACCTGCAGTTGTAGATCTTGCTTCACTGCGTAAAGCAATGGTCGACCTAGGTGGCGAACCTGATAAAATTAATCCTGAAGTTCCTGTGGATTTAGTTATTGACCATTCGGTACAAGTAGACCAATATGGTTCAGCAGGTGCATTACAGGCTAATATGGATTTAGAATTCCAACGTAATGGTGAACGTTATGAATTTTTACATTGGGCACAGAAAGCATTTGACAACTACCGTGCAGTTCCACCAGCAACTGGTATTGTTCATCAAGTAAACCTTGAATATATTGCTAATGTCGTCCATGAATTAGAAAACGAAGATGGAAGCTATAATGCTTTCCCTGACACATTATTTGGGACTGACTCACATACTACGATGATCAATGGACTTGGTGTTCTTGGCTGGGGTGTTGGTGGTATTGAAGCAGAAGCTGGAATGTTAGGTCAAGCTTCATACTTACCGGTCCCAGAAGTTATCGGTGTTAAATTCACAGGTAGCTATCCAAACGGAACTACTGCTACTGACTTAGCATTAAAAGTAACACAGGTTTTACGTGAAAAAAGTGTTGTTGGCAAGTTTGTAGAATACTTCGGTCCTGGTCTTAAGGATATGCCTCTAGCTGATCGTGCTACAATCTCAAATATGGCACCTGAATATGGTGCAACATGTGGGTTCTTCCCAGTTGATGAAGAATCTTTGAGCTACTTAAGATTGACTGGACGTAAAGAAAACCATATTGATTTAGTTGAGAAATATTGTAAAGAAAACAGCTTATGGTATTCTTCAGATCAACCAGATCCTGAATATACAGAGCTAGTTGAGATTAACTTATCAGATCTTGAGCCAAACTTATCTGGTCCAAAGCGCCCACAGGATTTAATTCCACTTTCTGCAATGAAAAAGGAATTTAACAAGGCAATTACAGCTCCAGCTGGAAACCAAGGATTTGGTTTAAATAAGTCAGAATTTGATAAACAGGCTACAGTTAACTATTCGGACGGTAGTACATCTGTTATGAAAACTGGTGCTCTAGCGATTGCAGCTATTACATCTTGTACAAACACATCTAACCCATATGTAATGTTAGGGGCAGGATTAATTGCTAAAAAAGCTGTTGAAAAAGGTCTAACTGTACCTGATTATGTGAAAACCTCACTTGCACCAGGTTCAAAAGTAGTTACTCGCTACTTAGAAGATTCTGGGTTAACACCTTATTTAGACAAATTAGGATTTAACCTAGTTGGTTATGGTTGTACAACATGTATCGGTAACTCTGGTCCTTTAAAAGAAGAAATTGAAAAAGCGATCGCTGATAATGACCTAATAGTTTCTTCTGTATTATCTGGTAACAGAAACTTTGAAGGAAGAATTCACCCGCTTGTTAAAGCAAACTATTTAGCTTCACCACCACTTGTAGTTGCATATGCTTTAGCTGGAACGGTTGACATTGATCTTGTAACTGAACCACTTGGTACAGATAGCGAAGGAAATGACATTTACATGACAGACATTTGGCCAACAATGGAGGAAATTAAGGAACAGGTAGAAAATACTGTTAAACCTGAAATTTTCCGTAAAGAGTACGAAAACGTATTTGATTCTAATGAAAAATGGAATGAAATAAATACAACTGATGAACCTTTATACAAATGGAATAATGAATCAACATATATTCAAAATCCACCATTCTTTGAAGGATTGTCCAAAGAAGCAGGTACAGTTAAGCCATTAAATAAACTTCGTGCAATTGGTTTATTCGGTGACTCAGTTACAACTGACCATATTTCTCCGGCAGGTGCAATTGCAAAAGATATGCCTGCAGGTAAGTATTTACAGGAAAAAGAGGTTTCACCTCGTAATTTCAACTCTTATGGATCACGCCGCGGTAATCACGAAGTAATGATGCGTGGAACATTTGCTAATATTCGTATTCGTAATCTACTGGCACCTGGAACAGAAGGGGGATATACTACCTACTGGCCAACTGAAGAAGTTATGCCTATTTATGATGCTTCAATGAAATATCAGGAAAATGGTACTGGCTTAATTGTTATGGGTGGTAAGGATTATGGTATGGGAAGTTCCCGTGACTGGGCTGCAAAAGGTACAAACCTGTTAGGTATTAAAACTGTAATTGCTGAAAGTTTTGAACGTATTCATCGTTCAAACCTGGTAATGATGGGCATACTACCATTACAATTCAAAAAAGGTGATAGTGCTGATAAATTAGGACTATCTGGTAGAGAAACATTTAATATAGAAATTGATGAAACTGTAAAACCGCAGGACTTAGTAAAAGCTACTGCTACGGATGAAAATGGAAAAATTACTGAATTTGAAGTGATCGCTCGTTTTGATAGTGATATAGAAATTGATTACTATCGCCATGGCGGTATTTTACAAATGGTTCTACGAAATAAATTAAAAGCATAATCTTTTTTAAAAAAACTTCTTCACCAAGTGGTGTGGAGTTTTTTTGTCTTTTAGGAAGTTTAAAATCGTGGGCTATCGATAACTTTGATACATAAACAACCACATTCTTATGAACGTTGAATGAACTTTATCGCAAGTTACTTTACATTTCTCTTATTCATCACTACTATTAATTAATAAACATATTCCGGTAAAGATTTGAGGAGAGAAGGCATGATTAAAAAAGCAATTGCAACAGGAATATTAATGCTTTTAGTAGGTCTTTTGATTATAAATGTAATAAATACAAATGGGAGCAGTATTCAAAAAGAAACCGACGTAACCAATAGTGCAAATAATGGGGGCACAGCAATTTATTCACCAGTTGAGTCTGGACTTGAAATTGGTCAGCAAGCACCGGATTTTGAATTAGAAACATTAGCTGGAGATAAAGTGAAGCTATCCGATTTACGTGGGAAAAAAGTTTTTCTGAATTTTTGGGCTACATGGTGTCCCCCATGTAAAGAAGAAATGCCTGAAATGCAAAATTTTTATGAGACGCATTCTGATGAGGTTGAAATACTTGCAGTTAATGTGACTGGCGAAGAGACAAGTGTTAATGTTGTACGGGATTTTATTGATAAGTACAATTATACCTACCCAATATTATTAGATAAAAAATCAAATGTATTTGAGACATATGTAAAAATAAATGTTATACCTACTACTTATTTTATTGGAAAAAATGGGATAATCCAAGGGAAAAAAGTTGGGCCAATGACGTATAACTATATGGAAGATATGCTTGAAAGTTAAAATAGGTTTATAAATTTTCTATTAGTTGGGAATACTTCTTTAAAAAGGAGTGGATTTTTATTTCTTTAAAGAGAAGGCTTTCTTATAATGATTTACTAATTGAAAATCGAAAGGAAATCATGGAAGATCAATCAGTCTTAGAAAAAATTGAGTCAAGGTTTGAAATGAAATATGAACAATTACCAAAAAATAAAGAAGCATAGACTAAAAAGCATTTCCTTATTTGGAAATGCTTTTTAATTGTTTAGGAAACTATAGATTTCAATGGCTATTGATAACTAGACACCTAAACAGCCACGTCCAGCGCCCATTGCCTGATGCTGCACATCGATTTCCTTACGATAATAGTTCTACATTAGTCAAACTTCCCACAACTGACGCTACGTGTTTTCCTTTATCTCATTAAGGATGTTCGATTGAAACCGCCACTTTATGTGGGCACAGGTAATACGGGAATGACCGGCGCTTGCGCTTTTGTTCTTTGATTTTTCCTTAGATGATTATGCTCAACTATGCTACTATGAAAAATGTGAAAGATAGTTAGGAGGAGCACATGATGAGTATAGTAACTACAGAAATAGAAGTAAGGTATCAGGAAACAGATCAAATGGGAGTAGTATATCATGCGAATTATTTAGTATGGTTTGAGATAGGTCGAACCAAATTTATTGAACATTTAGGATTCCACTATGCCGAAATGGAAAAAAGTAATGTTGTTTCTCCTATCGTAGACGCCCAGGTATCATTTAAGAAACCAATAAGATATGGGGAAAAGGCTATTGTTGAAACATGGCTTGAACAGTATGATGGGCTGCGTTCTGTGTATGGCTACCGAATATTAAATCAAAACCATGAAATTGCAATTACTGGGACTACGAAGCACGTGATAGTAAAAAAAGACAACTTCCGTCCGTTGTCACTTAAACGCACATTTCCAGATTGGCATCAGGCTTACAAAAATGAAATTGAAGGTGATTAAGGATGGCATTTGGTCTTAAACGTAAAGAATTACATCAGTGGAAGAATAGTGTTAAAAATGGGGAAATATCTTTTCTAACACATTACTGGCAGGATGACAGGTTTCCGGGATGTTACACTGTTACCAAAGTTGGTTGCAATGACAGAAAAAAATTAATTTCCTGGGGGAAACAGTATCAATTACAGGAAAACTGGATACATGCTGATAAAGACTTTCCACACTTTGATTTATTTGGGGAAAAACAAATAGAAATTCTTCTAGAAGAAAACCAATTGGAACAAATAGAAAAATTCAATCTGTAAAGGCTATTGGAAACCCAATAGCCTTTACTATTTTTCCTTTTTTTCGGGGACTAAATCTATACCTCCAGAATGAAAGGGATGACACTTTGCTATTCGTTTAACCGTCAGATAACCACCTTTTATTGCTCCAAAGCGTTTAACGGACTCAAGTCCATATTCAGAACATGTAGGGTGAAATCTGCATGATGGTGGTTTAAACGGACTTATTGCCTTACGATAAAACGTAATAAGTGAAATAATAACAAATTTCATGTAGGATCAATCCTTTTTTACTGTGTAATGTAATCCGCTTTATCAATAGTAACAGATGCGATTGCATCATGCATGTGTATAGATTCCTCATTTCGACAGGCCACCCTGAACCTGGTAACAAACTGCATTTCAAATAAATCAGCGGCAACCAGCCTAACAATATCCTCAACAAAGCGTGGATTTTCATAAGCTTGTTCTGTTACCACTTTTTCATCTGTTCGTTTTAAGACAGGATGAATACGTGCACTTGCATTACTCTCCGCTGCCTCTAATAACATTTCTTTCCAATCTATTTTAGTTTCATCGAAATCATCTGTGATCGTAATATCCATTGAGACAGAACCACGCTGATTGTGTGCACTATACTCACTAATTTCTTTTGAGCACGGGCAAAGAGTTGTGATTAAACCTGATAATGATGCATTCACAGTAAAGCCATTATTACTATCATATGACACTGTTAGGCTAACATCTGCATGGTTCATTCCGGGCATGCCGGATTGTGGTCCAGTCCTCTCATAAAACCAAGGAAATGATACCTGAACCTCTGCATCCTCCTGGTTCAGTCTGGATGCTAATTCTTTCGTAAAAGCTTTTAGTGTTGATAAATTTGTATTAAAGCCATCATTTTGATAATAATTGGTTAATTGTTCCATAAAACGACTCATATTTGTTCCCTTACTTGTCTTTTTAATGGAAGAGGTAAACGTAAACGTTCCAATTGTTGACTGCCTCAGCGGCGCAATATGACTCTCAACGGTTATTGGATGTTTAACGTTTGATATTCCGACCTGATCTAAGTCAAACAAAAAATCTTTTTCTGTATTTTGTAAATCAGCCATCTTTTCTTTTTCGGTTGGCTTTGTTTTGACTCCAGGGGATACAGAACCAAAAAGTTTAAGCCGTTTTTCTTTATCTGGTAAATTTACTTTCAGGGATGTAGGTGTTTTGATCATGACAGTGTCCCCTTTCTTGCAAGAATAGTTAAGATTATAAACAATTAAGTAATGTTATTCAATTTATTAGTTTGAAAAAGGGATTGTGTTACATCCATGTGATTTTCGGCTCATTACCCTTAACAATCCGTTTTATATTATCCTTATGGCGATAGGATACAAATGTAGCCAGTAAACATGTCACGATTATCAATCCTATATCCTCTTGCAGCAAAATAGCGGCAACAACAGTTATAACACTGGTAATTATTGATGATAGAGATACATATTTGGAAATGTACAATGTTAGTATAAATGCGAGTAGGATAGTAGTAAATAATAGAGGGCTGACACCTAAAATAATACCCCCTGATGTCGCCACAGCCTTACCACCCTTAAACTTTGCAAATACAGGGTATGTATGACCTGCAACAGCAAAGAGACCTATAGCTAATCGATAAACGTCAGCATCAATTAAAAATGGAATTAAGGTTGCTATTGTACCTTTTAATATATCTGCAATCGTTACAATAATTCCAGCCTTAATACCTAACACACGGAATGTATTCGTAGCACCTAGATTTCCGCTCCCATGTTCACGAATATCTTTCTTGTAGCCCAGCTTTCCTACTATTAATGCGGATGGAATCGAACCTAATAAATAGGCAATGACGGCAAGTATAATGTATTCCATGTCTTATCCTTCTTTCTATTAATATATAATATACTTACCTGTATTTTATCATGAAGTCACGGGCTAAAGAACCTAAAAGTGTGACCTTAAGCTAATTTTATAGTAACAAACCAAATTTATGTTTCTAAAATTGTGATCTGGGGTAAGTATATTCATATAGATTTTATCATTTTATTAGGATATTTTTGATGAAGTCACCCTTATGTAAGGGAATAAATTTATAAAAGGACGAGGATTATGATCGAATTTAATAATGTGCACAAGGTATACCCTGATGGAACTGAAGCACTAAAGGATTTTTCTTTAAAAGTAGAAAGTGGAGAACTATTAACATTGATTGGACCTAGTGGTTGTGGAAAAACAACGACCATGAAAATGATAAACCGCCTTATTGAACCCTCTTCTGGTGCAATCTACATAGGTGACAAAGATATTAAAGATTATAAGATAAATGAGTTGAGGTGGAATATTGGCTATGTCTTACAGGATATTGCACTTTTTCCGCACATGACAATAGCTGAAAATATTTCTGTCGTACCCGAAATGAAGAAGTGGAAAAAGAAAAAAGTAAGAGAACGAGGGATTGAACTATTGGAAATGGTGGGACTAGATCCATCAACTTATAAAAAAAGAATGCCTAGTGAGTTATCTGGGGGGCAACAACAGCGAGTCGGGGTAATTCGCGCGCTTGCGGCCGATCCGGATATTATCTTGATGGATGAGCCATTTAGTGCATTAGATCCTATCAGTAGGGAACAATTGCAAAGAGACATTCGGGTATTGCAAAAGGAAATTAAGAAAACAATTGTTTTTGTAACACATGATATGGATGAAGCAATGGCTATTGGTGATAAAGTGTGTTTAATGAAAGATGGGCAAGTTGTTCAGCTTGATACACCACAGCAGTTAATATTGAATCCCAAAAATCAGTTTGTAAGGGACTTTATTGGTGAGAGAAAATCACCTTGGCAAACTGCAGTAGATGTAATTGCAGATCAATCCCAAAAACATGTTATCACTCTTTCTGACTACGAACAGGGATTGTATGAAAAATCGGGATTATTCGCTATAAAAGATAAAGATAACATGTATGTTGGGTCTGTAAAAAATGGAGATAAAGTTGATATTAAAGTAATTAATAATGATATTCCTTTGTTTCAGGCAACTGAAATAATTGAGTCTGATGAACAAGCAATTTTACCTGTTTTAAAAGGGCAGAAACTAGTTGGAGTATTAACAAACAAAGATATAATTACCTTCCTGCGAAGTAAAACCAAGGTAGAAAACGGGGTGGTTCAATAATGACTGAATTCATCGATGTTTTCCAGAAAAGACAGGATGTTTTACTTGAAACAATATGGGAGCATTTGCAGATCTCATTGGTCGCATTAATCATTGCTATTTTCATTGCAGTTCCCCTGGGTTTACTATTAACACGTTATACTAGAATTGCTGAGCCAATTATTGGCGTAACAGCTATTTTGCAAACCATACCAAGTCTTGCAGTATTAGCATTTTTAATTCCTTTTTTCGGTATTGGAAAAACTCCAGCAATTATTGCTTTAACAGCATATGGACTATTACCTATTTTACGAAATACGTATACTGGTATCAAAGAGGTGAATCCATCGTTAAAAGAAGCTGCAACTGGAATGGGAATGAGTTCTTTTAGACGACTTACCAAAATAGAACTACCAATCGCGATGCCCGTCATTATGGCCGGGATTCGTACGTCTATGGTATTAATAGTGGGGACTACCACAATTGCTGCTTTAATTGGTGCCGGGGGTTTAGGTGAACTAATTTTACTTGGTATTGACCGTGGTGCAGATATAAACTTAATACTTTTAGGAGCAATCCCAGCTGCTTTATTAGCAATTTTACTAGATATTATCTTACGTGGGTTTGAATTTGTATCAAAACGTGCTGGTTTTAAATCCTTCGTTGCAATGTTAATAATTGCTGTATTAGTGGTAACAACACCATTTATGTTCAACGGTAACAACAAAGCAGACATAGTAATTGGTGCTAAACTTGGGTCTGAACCGGCAATTTTAATCAATATGTATAAATTGCTAATCGAGGATGAAACTGACCTTGAGGTCGAATTAAAGCCAGGGTTAGGTAAAACAGCGTTTGTATTTTCAGCACTTCAAGGTGACAGTATTGATATTTATCCTGAGTTTACCGGTACTGCAATCGTAACGCATTTAAATGAAAAAGCAACGAGCAATAAGCCTAAAGAAGTATATCAACAAGCAAAGGAAGGCATGAAAGAAGAGTATGATATGGCATTTTTACAGCCAATGCAATTTAACAACACATATGCTGTTGCAACAACAAAAGAATTGGCTGAAAAATATAATTTAAAGTCTATTGCAGATTTAAATAGAGTAGAGGATGACTTCACTGCAGGATTCACCTTAGAATTTAAAGACCGCAAAGATGGTTATGTTGGGATGCAGGATCTATACAATATTGATTTTTCTAAGGTTGTTACGATGGAGCCTGGTATAAGGTCTGAAGCATTGTCTAATGGTGAAGTAGACGTAATTGACGCATATGCAACTGCTAGTTATATGGTCAAATTGAATTTGGTCACTTTAGATGACCCTAAGAATCTGTTCCCACCATATCAGGGGGCACCACTTTTAAGACAGGAAACATTGATCAAGTATCCTGAGCTAGAACAAATACTAAATCAGCTTGGTGGAAAAATCACAGATGATCAAATGCGTGAAATGAACTACCAAGTTGATTACAAAGGTAAATCCCCGGAATCAGTTGCCAGAAACTATTTAACTGAACAGGGGTTACTTGATAACTAAAGGAGTGTCAATAATTGGAAATTAAGAATCCATCAAATGACGAAATCAAAAAGGTTTTACTAGAATCAAAAAGTATAGCGGTTGTAGGTTTATCGGATAATCCAGCAAGAACTTCTTATCAAATATCAAAAATTATGCAGGATAAAGGTTATAAAATTATTCCTGTGAACCCACAAGTAAAAGAAGTATTGGGAGAAAAAGCATATGATTCCCTAAAAGATGTTCCGAACTCTATTGACATTATTAATGTCTTCAGGAGGTCAGAACACTTACCAGCAATTGCTGAAGAGGCTGCCACCACAAAGGCAACTATTTTCTGGGCGCAATTAGGTGTTTCAAACGAGGAAGCATATGCTTATCTAAAAGAACGTAATTTCACTGTAATTATGAACAATTGCATTAAAGTCTCTCATTCAATGTTAATTGGGTAGAGTAAAACTTCATTCTACACTAGTTTTATACTATTTATACCTAATCAAACGGTTCAGCTTTATCCCTCATTAAGCAGGGGTGAAGCTGTTTTTTTGATTATAATTTTGATTTATTTTGACATTAGTGAGATTAATGCTATTATTTATCAGTCTATACAAGCGGAAATTAATTGTAGTATACTAATTAACAGACTCTGCATGATTTAATTTATACATTTACAATATAAAACATTTGTTCTATTCTTAAATAGACATAGAGATTTGGACATGTAAGCTGAAAGGAGTAGATGGTAATTGGTTAAAGAACCGTTAAGTTATACCGATGACTCTATTCAGGTACTTGAAGGACTAGAGGCTGTTCGAAAAAGACCTGGTATGTATATAGGGAGTACAGATAATCGCGGATTACACCATTTGGTACATGAAATCGTTGACAATTCAGTTGATGAGGCGTTAGCCGGTTATGGTGATACTATCAAAGTTAAAATACATAAAGACAACAGTATTTCAGTTGAGGACAGCGGGAGAGGAATCCCAGCAGGCATGCACAGCTCTGGTCGCCCAACGATTGAAGTTATTTTCACCGTTCTGCATGCTGGTGGTAAATTTGGACAGGGAGGATACAAAACAAGTGGTGGACTTCATGGAGTTGGAGCTTCAGTTGTTAATGCGCTATCCGAATGGTTAGAAGTAACAAGCTATCGTGATGGACAAATTTACTTTCTGCGGTTTGAAAATGGCGGAAAGCCTGTTGGTACCTTGGAAAATAAAGGGACTACAAGAAAAAAAGGCTCTATCATTCATTTCAAACCGGATCCTGCTATATTTTCTACAACAGTCTATAACTTCGAAACATTATCTGAAAGACTTAGAGAAGCGGCATTCCTATTAAAAGGATTAAAAATTGAATTAACCGATGAAAGAGACCATACAAGTGAAACATACCAATATCCTGATGGTCTTGAATCGTTTGTAGCGTACTTAAACGAGGAAAAGGATGTACTTCATTCTGTCGTCTCCTTTGAAGGTGAGCAACAGGGTATTGAAGTTGATTTTGCTTTTCAATTCAACGATGGATACTCGGAAAGCATGCTCTCTTTTGTTAACCATGTGCGGACAAAAGATGGTGGAACGCACGAATCTGGTGCTAGGACTGGCATAACGAGAACGTTTAATGACTATGCCCGTAAATCAGGCATCTTAAAAGATAAAGACAAAAATTTAGAGGGCACTGATATTCGCGAAGGGTTTACTGCAATTGTATCTGTACGTGTTCCAGAAGAAAAACTGCAATTTGAAGGGCAAACGAAAGGTAAATTGGGTACGTCAGAGGCAAGATCCGTCGTCGATGCAGTCGTTTCTGAAAGACTTTCCTATTTTCTTGAAGAAAACCCTGATAATGCGGGTCTATTAGTTCGAAAGGCTGTTAAAGCTAAGGAAGCTAGAGAAGCTGCTCGAAAAGCACGTGAGGATGCACGCACAGGTAAAAAGAAACGACGTAAAGATTCGTTACTAAGTGGAAAACTGACACCAGCTCAATCTAAAAATCCTCAGAAGAATGAACTTTATTTAGTAGAGGGGGACTCTGCTGGAGGGTCAGCTAAACAAGGCCGTGATCGAAAATTCCAAGCAGTCTTACCGCTTAGAGGTAAAGTTATAAATACAGAAAAAGCTAAATTAGAAGATGTTTTAAAAAATGAAGAAATATCAACTATCATTCATACGATTGGTGCAGGTGTCGGCGGTGATTTTGATTTAGAAGATGTACAGTATGATAAAATTATTATTATGACCGATGCTGATACAGATGGAGCTCATATACAGGTATTATTGTTAACTTTCTTTTATCGTTATATGAAACCTTTAATTGAGGCTGGCAAGATATACATAGCATTGCCACCGTTGTATAAAGTTTCAAAGGGTAAAGGGAAAAACGAAAAAATTGTATATGCCTGGGAAGATCACGAACTTAAAGATGTATTAAAACAATTTAAAAACGGCTATACAATCCAGCGCTATAAAGGTCTGGGTGAAATGAACGCAGATCAATTATGGGAAACTACCATGGATCCTACTACAAGAACGTTAATTCGAGTAACATTAGAAGATTTAGCAAGAGCTGAAAGACATGTTACCACGTTAATGGGGGATAAAGTAGAACCCAGACGAAAGTGGATAGAAAGCCATGTTAAATTCGGTATGGATGATGACGTAAATATATTAGAAAACGACAAGATTCATACGTAATAAGGGGGGATCGTATGTCACAACCAGAAAAATATTTAGATCTTCCACTCGAAGAAGTAATTGGGGATCGATTTGGAAGATACAGCAAATATATTATTCAAGAAAGAGCTTTACCTGATGCAAGAGATGGACTGAAACCTGTACAACGCCGCATACTTTATGCTATGTATGAAGATAGAAACACACATGACAATAATTTTCGTAAATCTGCCAAGACAGTTGGTACAGTAATTGGTAACTACCACCCACATGGAGATTCTTCCGTTTATGAGGCGATGGTTCGGTTAAGTCAGGACTGGAAGATTCGCAATGTATTAATTGAAATGCATGGTAATAACGGTAGTCTTGACGGTGATCCACCTGCTGCAATGCGTTATACGGAAGCTCGCTTATCTAGTATTTCCTCTGAATTACTAAGAGATATCGACAAACATACGGTTGATTTCATTCCAAACTTTGACGACACAAATGATGAACCAGTTGTATTACCGGCGAAGTTTCCAAATCTGTTAGTAAATGGATCAACTGGTATATCAGCTGGCTATGCTACGGATATTCCTCCACATAACTTAGCAGAGGTTATAGATGCAGTGATTATGAAAATTGATAATCCATCAGTAAATGTTCAAGAATTAATGCAGGTGATTAAGGGCCCAGATTTTCCTACAGGTGGTATTATTCAAGGATTAGAGGGAATTGTTAAAGCTTATGAAACAGGAAAAGGAAAAATAATTGTTCGCGGTAAGGCTAAAGTCGAAAAAATTCGAGGAAATCGTGAACAAATAGTCGTTGATGAAATTCCATTTGAAGTAAACAAAGCAAATATGGTAAAAAGAATTGACGAGTTGCGAATTGACCGCAAAGTTGAAGGGATTTCTGAAGTTCGAGATGAAACAGATCGTACAGGACTTCGAATAGTAATCGAGCTTAAAAAAGATGCAAACAGTGAAGGGGTACTTCATTACTTGTATAAAAATACAGATTTGCAAGTAACCTACCACTTCAATATGGTAGCAATTGAAGACAAAACGCCGAAGCTTCTATCTTTGCCAAAACTACTTGATGCCTATATTTTTCATCAGAAAGATGTTGTCACAAGACAGACAAATTTTGAATTAAAAAAGGCAAATGAACGGTCCCATATTTTGGAAGGATTAATAAAAGCTATTTCTATTTTAGATGAACTGATTGCCAAAATTAGGTCGTCTAAGAATAAAGCTGATGCCAAAAGCAGGATTATTGAAGCCTATGACTTCTCTGAACCACAGGCCGAAGCTATCGTAATGTTGCAATTATACCGATTAACTAATACAGATATCACATCTCTTGAGAAAGAAGCAGAGGAATTAAGAAAGAAGATCGCTGAATTAGAATCAATCCTTGCTAGTGAAAAGAAATTATTTCAAACCATTAAAAGTGATTTGAAGAAAATAAAAAAAACTTACGCAGATAAGAGAAGAACCATTATCGAAAATAAAGTCGAGGAACTAAAGATTGATATAGAAGTTCTGGTAGCAAGTGAAGATGTACTGGTTTCTACTACTAGAGACGGATATATCAAACGGACAAGTCTAAGATCCTATGCCGCTTCGAACGGTAAGGACTTTGCTATGAAAGATGAAGATCATTTAGTAGGATTATTTGAATTAAATACAACAGACAAGATTTTATTGTTTACGAATAAAGGTAAATACTTGTATCTGCCTATTCATCAGTTACCTGATATAAGGTGGAAGGACATTGGACAGCATATATCAAACATCGTAGCCTTAGATAAAGATGAAAAAATTATTAATTGTATACCAGTGCGGGAGTTCAAAGAAAACCAATTCATCATTTTCTTTACACGCAATGGAATGGTTAAGCGTAGTGAGTGGAGTCAATATGACGCTCAACGTCACTCCAAGTCATTAGTAGCGTTAAACCTTAAAAAGGGTGATGAAGTTGTAAATGTTCATTTGACTGAAGGGCACTCTGACTTATTCATAGCAACAAACACTGGATACGGTTTGTGGTACCATGAAACAGAAGTAACACCTGTAGGCCAACGCGCTGCTGGTGTAAAGGCAATACTATTAAAAGACGATGATTTTGTTGTGAACGGCCAGGTTTTTGATGATCTAAGTGACCCTTCATTAGTATTGGTTACACACCGTGGTGCTTGTAAACGCATGAAACTAAAAGAGTTCACAAAGACTAGTCGAGCTAAGCGGGGATTAACCATGTTAAGGGAATTAAAGAAAAAGCCACATAGGTTAGTTGGTTTCTATTTAACTAACGACAAAGAGACAATTACACTAAAGACGGATAAGGATATTATTCAGAATGTCTTCCCGTTGGATCTGACATTAAGTGATAGATCAAGTAATGGTTCATTTGTAATCGATTCAGATAACCAAGGTGAAGTAGTGGAAGTTTGGAAAGAAACAAATTACGAAAAATTAAATTAACGTATATTGCAAAGACAGCACATAAACTTTATGTGCTGTCTTTTTTACAACTACAAAAAAGTTAGTGGTGCTGAGTAAAAGTTTCACTTTATATAATCTGAAAAATATGATAAGGTAAAAATAGTGATATGGGAGGAGGGTTTATAACGGATCTACGTCAAAAGATTGTTCAATCATCCTTACTTTTATTTGAGAAACAAGGCTTTCATGGTGTAACAGTAAATCAGATTGTAGCAGACGTTGGTACGTCAAAGGGTGGCTTTTACCATCACTTTACATCAAAGGATGAATTGCTTTTTGTTATCCATGATACGTTTATTACATATGTACTAGAAAAAGCAATTATTGCCAATGAAACGTATGATTCACCAACAAAGAAGCTCCAGGCAATCATTAAAGACTTCGTAAAAGTGTTTGATCTTTATAAGCCCCATATTTCCGTTTTTTATCAGGAAACGATATATTTAAAACCGGAATATGAGATTCAAATTAAAAAAAAGCGAGACCAGTTCAAACAAATTATCACAAAGGCGATACGTGAAGGAAAGGCTGCCAAAGAGTTTCGCCAGGATCTCTCAGTTGAAATAACAACCATGTCAATACTGGGTATGGTAAACTGGACATACAAGTGGTATAAACAACATGGAGATAAGACCATTGAAGAGATTGGTGATATTTATGTCGATCTAATCCTGCACTCTGTTTTACAGGTTGAAACTTTATACAGCTCATCATATAGTGATGTGCTAATCGAAAAATCTTTTTTTACAACATGAAAGTAATCGCTTTCATTTTTTATTGAATTATACAGACCAACCAGTCGGTCTAAGTGGTAGATTACGAGGAGGAATAGTAATGAATTTTGAATTAACAAAAGAACAATTAATGATTAAAAAAATGGTTCGTGACTTTGCAGAAGAAGTTATAAAGCCAAGAGCTATTGACATTGATGTAAAAGCAGAATTTCCAGAGGACATTTTCAAACAGATTGGTGAGCTAGGGTTACTAGGTTTACCATTTCCTGAGGAATATGGTGGCTCAGGTGGAGATACCATCTCATATGCACTAGCAGTTGAAGAAATTGGCCGCGTATGTGGAAGTACTGGATTGAGCTATGCTGCAGCTGTCTCGTTAGGGGCAAGTCCAATTTATTATTTTGGAACAGAAGAACAAAAGAAGAAATATCTAACTCCTCTAGCCGAAGGAAAGTCGTTAGGCTCATTTGGCCTAACAGAACCAAATGCTGGATCTGATGCTGCTGGTACGAAGACGACTGCTGTAGTAGATGGCGACGATTTTATCATCAATGGAGAAAAATGCTTTATTACAAATGCAAGCTACGCTGCAACCATAATTGTAACGGCTGTAACCGGAAAAGATGATCGTGGTAAGAATATTATTAGCGCCATAATTGTTCCAACAGATGTAGACGGCATTACAATTACAAGTAATTACGACAAAATGGGTGTACGTGGTTCTGATACAGCAGAAATTATCTTACAGGATGTTCGAGTTCCAAGAGAAAATTTACTTGGTGATCCACAAAAAGGCTTTAAGCAGTTTTTGCACACATTAGATGGCGGAAGGATATCTATCGCGGCACTCGGCTTAGGCATTGCACAAGCATCGCTTGATAAAGCATTAGCTTACTCGAAGGAACGAAAACAATTTGGGAAATCCATTTCCAATTTCCAGGCAATCCAATTTAAACTTGCAGATATGTCAATGGAAATAGAGTTGGCTCGTAATATGATTCATAAGACAGCTTGGTTAAAGGACCAAGGTAAACCTTTTACGAAAGAATCTGCATATGCAAAACTTTTTGCAACCGAAACTGCGACTAGAGCTGCAAATCAGGCAATCCAGATACATGGTGGGTATGGTTATATGCGCGAATATGAAGTAGAACGTTACCTCCGTGATGCAAAATTGATGGAAATTGGTGAAGGAACTTCCGAAATACAACGTTTAGTTATAGCTAGGCAGTTAGGTCTTTAATAACTAGTTGGAAAGGTGGAAATTCATGACTTTATTAAATCTGACAGTTGGGGAACTATTAGAAAAACAAGTGGATTCATTTCCAAATCAAGAAGCAGTTGTCTACCCTGAGCTCAATTTACGAAAAACCTATCGTGAATTCAATAACATGGTAAATCAGGCTGCTAAAGGAATTATGGCACTAGGTATACAAAAAGGCGAGAACGTTGCTATCTGGGCTGATAATAAACCTGAGTGGATTACTTCACAATTTGCAACTGGGAAAACCGGAGCAGTTTTGGTAACTGTCAACACGAGCTACCAAGCGAAGGAATTAGAATATTTATTGAAGCAATCTGAATCTACTACACTTATAATGGCAGAATCATATAAGGGTACTTCCTACCTGGATTTAATAAATAAAATTTGTCCTGAGCTTGAGCATGCAACAAAAGGTAATGTTCAATCACCAGTTCTTCCAAATTTAAAAAATATAATTGTTCTAAGTGACAGAACTTTTGATTTTGCCTATAACTGGGATGAACTCTTACAAATGGGGGATGAAGTTTCTGATGAAAGTCTGAAAAATAGACAAAAATCATTAGACCATCACGATGCAATTAACATGCAGTACACATCTGGTACAACCGGATTCCCAAAGGGTGTCATGTTAACACATCATAATATTGTTAATAACGGTAATCAGATTGCTGATTGCATGAAGCTTACTAATGATGACCGATTATGTATACCTGTTCCATTTTTCCACTGTTTTGGTTGTGTTCTGGGGATTCTGGCTGCTGTGTCAAAGGGAGCCACGATGGTACTTCTGGAGCAATTTGAACCAAAGGGAGTTATGAAAGCTGTTTCAGATGAAAAATGCACAGGACTGCATGGTGTACCTACAATGTTTATAGCAGAACTTAACCATCCAGAATTTGATACATTTGATTTTTCCAACCTCCGAACTGGCATTATGGCAGGTTCTACATGCCCTATGGAAGTAATGACCAAAGTAATGGACAGGATGGGTGCAAAAGAAATCACAATAGCATATGGACAGACTGAATCATCTCCAGTAATAACACAAACTAAAACTGACGATCCAATTGAACTAAAAGTGAGTACAGTTGGAAAAGCACACCCAAATGTAGAAGTTAAGGTAATAATGCCTGGTACTGAGAATGAACAACAAGTTGGGTTTCCTGGAGAACTATGTACAAGAGGCTATCATGTCATGAAGGGCTATTACAAAAATGAAGAGGCAACACGGGCGGCTATTGACTCAGATGGTTGGCTTCATACAGGGGACTTAGCTATCATGCATGAGAACGGTTATCTTGAAATCACTGGCAGAATGAAAGATATGATCATTCGAGGGGGAGAAAATATCTACCCAAGAGAAATTGAAGAGTATCTTTATCAACACCCTGATGTACTTGACGTGCAGGTTATTGGGCTTCCTGACAAAAAGTATGGCGAAGAAGTCATGGCATGGATAATTTTGAAAGAAGGTAAAAATACGTCAGATGAAGATATTCGAAGTTTTTGTGAAGGAAATATATCCCATCATAAAATTCCAAAACATATCGAATTTATAGATGAGTATCCTATGACAGCAAGTGGGAAAATTCAAAAGTTCAAATTAAAAGAACTTGCCATACAACACCTTGAATAAATGAGATCGTCACTAGAAGATGGATCTTGACAAATAAGGGGAGAGAACATGATAAAAAAAATTCTAATCGCAAATCGAGGAGAAATTGCGGCACGTATTATTCGAACGTGCAAGAAGATGGATATTCAATCAGTTGCAGTTTACTCAGAGGCTGACCAAAAAGCTCCATTTGTGGAAATGGCTGATGAAAGTTACTTAATAGGTCCCCCTAGAGTGAACGAAAGCTATCTTAACGTAGATAAAATAATCACGATAGCAAAAAAAGCAAAAGTTGATGCTATTCATCCAGGATATGGATTTTTAAGTGAAAATGGTCAATTTGTTGAAAAATGTAATGCAGCAGGGATTATCTTTATTGGACCTAAAAGTGATGTTATGGAAAAAATGGGCAGCAAGATTGCAGCCAGAATTGCAATGCAAGCTGCAGGGGTTCCTGTCGTTCCAGGCACAGATAGCGTTGTGTCATCTGTTGATGATGCTATTCTAGCGGCCAAAGATATTGGTTATCCAATTATGCTTAAAGCATCAGCCGGTGGAGGAGGAATTGGCATGCAGGTGGTCCAATCAGACACTGAATTGTCAAAGGCGTTTGAGAGTAATTCAAAACGTGCACAAACCTTTTTTGGTGATGGTGCGATGTTTATGGAAAAAAAGTTAGAAAATGCTCGTCATATTGAAATACAATTGTTAGCAGACCAACACGGAAATGCTGTTCATTTGTTTGAACGTGATTGCTCTATCCAACGCAGGAATCAAAAAGTAGTTGAGGAGGCCCCATCATCATTTCTATCAAGTAATACACGGGACAAGATGGGAAAAGCAGCGGTTGATGCTGTAAAAGCACTTGGTTATACGAATGCAGGTACGATAGAATTTTTGGTAGATATGGAAGAGAATTTTTATTTTCTTGAAATGAATACGCGAATACAAGTCGAGCATCCCATCACAGAAGAGATTACCGGACTTGATATCGTCAAAGAACAAATTAATATTTCAAATGGAGAAGCCTTACCTTTTACACAAGATGAATTAGCAATTGATGGGCATGCCATCGAAGTAAGAATCTATGCAGAAGACCCGATTACATTCTTCCCTTCGCCAGGTCATATTACAACTCTATCTGTACCAACTGGAGAAGGCGTACGCAATGAATTAGCGGTTACAAGTGATTATGATGTTACACCATATTACGACCCGATGATTGGAAAGTTAATTGTTAAGGCGGAGACAAGGGAACAAGCTATTTTAGCAATGAACAACGCCTTATCTGTTTACCAAATTGATGGAATTAAAACGAATATCCCAATGCTTAAAGAAATTATAAAAATGGGAGCATTTATCAATGGAGAAGCAACAACTGCTTTTGTTAACGATTATTATTTACCAATGATGAAAGCTAAGACAAACTAAGGAGGAATTATCATGGAAGAAGTAAAAGCATCAATGGCAGGAAGCGTATGGAAGATTACAGTAGCAGTAGGAGACCAGGTAACAGAAGGTCAGGATGTTGTTATTTTGGAGTCTATGAAAATGGAAATTCCAATTGCAAGTGAGAGCGATGGAACCGTTAAGGAAATTAAGGTTGCTGAGGGCGACTTCGTTAATGAAGGGGACACCATTGCAGTTATAGAATTAGGAATTAAGTTGTTCATGGTATAGATTTAAAAAGTCAGAAATATCTCTTTTTAAATAAACGTAGAGTGAGGAGGGTTGCGATTGAACTTTCCAAAAAATGTATCCATAAAAGAAGTTGGACCACGAGATGGCTTACAAAATGAATCGGAAATGGTGCCAACTGATGCAAAGATTGAGTGGATAAACATGCTTTCGGATTCAGGAGCATCCTATATCGAAATTTCGTCCTTTGTCCATCCTAAATGGATACCACAGCTGAAAGACGCAACTGAGGTAGCAAAAAAAATAAAGCGTAATCCCGGTGTGACGTATGCAGCACTAGTCCCAAATGAAACTGGGCTGGAACGTGCATTAGAAGTAGACATTGATGAAGTCTGTTTATTTTTGTCGGCAAGTGAAACCCACAACAAAAAAAATATTAACAAAACGATAGAAGAAACCTATCCTATTTTAGAAAGTGTTTCTAGCGATTCTAAAAAGGCAAATAAAAAAGTCAGAGGTTATGTATCTACTGTTTTTGGTTGCCCGTATGAAGGTGAGACTGATACAAATAAGGTTCTAAGTGTTTGTGACAAATTGTTCACGATGGGTGTTGATGAAATATCAATAGGGGACACAATCGGTGTGGCCGATCCAGCCCAAGTTGCCGAAGTATTGGAGCAGTTACTGCGTTATTTTCCAAAAGATAAATTAGCCATGCACTTTCATAATACGAGAGGAGCAGCTCTAGCAAATGTCCTCGTTGCAATGGACTATGGAATTACTAATTTCGATAGTGCTGTAGGTGGACTTGGTGGTTGTCCATATGCTAAAGGAGCTTCTGGAAATTTGGCTACAGATGATCTTTTGTATATGCTCCACCGCATGGGTATAAATACTGGAATTGATGAAAATGCTGTAATTAATGCTGCTTTATATATTGAGAAATACGTTACTAACCTGTCAAGTCATCAAATGAAGATCCTAAAGAGCGAAAGGTAAGGAGAGATTATTCGGTGTCTGAACTAATAAATTATGAAAAAGTAGATAATCATATAGCGCTTCTGAGACTAAATAGATCAGAAGCGGCTAATGCGATGTCAAAAGCATTATTAGATGAGTTAAATAAGTACATTGCAGAAATTGATCTGGATTCTTCCATACGCTGTACGATAATCACGGGTGCTGGTGAAAAAGCATTCTGTGCTGGTGCTGACCTTAAAGAACGTAAAGGAATGACAGATAATCAGGTTATTCAAGCTGTGAGTTATATAGGCGAAACGATTAACAACGTTGCAAAATTGAAGATGCCCGTAATTTCTGCCATCAATGGTGTAGCTTTTGGTGGTGGATTAGAACTAGCCCTTGCGTGTGATATACGCATCGCAGTTAATAATACCAAAGTTGGTTTGACAGAAACTTCATTAGCAATTATTCCTGGCGCCGGTGGTACACAACGGCTAACACGTTTAATTGGTCTTGGGCAAGCGAAACGACTTATATTCACAGGTAAACCAATTTCTTCTGAAGAGGCATTAACTGTAGGTCTAGTAGAACAATTAGCAAATCAAGAGAGTCTACTGAATGATGCGATAGAAATGGCGTCTCAAATAGCAAAAAATGGTCCAGTTGCATTACGACAAGCAAAATCAGCAATTGACCAAGGAATTCAAACAGATTTAGAATCAGGGTTGGTCATTGAACATCAATGCTATAAAGAAACAATCCCAACGAGTGACCGTGTTGAAGGTCTAGTTGCGTTTAAGGAAAAAAGAAAACCGTTATATAAAGGACAATAAAAATTTTTTTAAAAATAGAATATACAAAAGTAGGAGGTTGCACATGTCATATGTAGATGATTTACATAAAAGAGTTGAACAAATTGAGCATGGTGGCTTAGAAAAATATCACCAGAAGAATGAAGAAAAAGGGAAATTATTTGTACGTAAACGTCTAGAACTACTGTTTGACGACACTATGGATATCGAAGATGCTTTTTTTGCTAATTGTATGGATGATTCACTTCCGTCGGATGGTGTTGTAACTGGGATTGGACGGATAAATGGGCAAGCTGTTTGTGTAATGGCTAATGATTCGACCGTTAAAGCCGGATCCTGGGGGAAACGAACTGTTGAAAAAATCATACGTATTCAAGAAACAGCTATGAAACTTGAAATTCCGATGTTTTATCTAGTAGATTCTGCCGGTGCTAGAATTACTGATCAAATTGAAATGTTCCCAGGCAGAAGAGGTGCGGGAAAAATTTTCCATAACCAAATTAAACTATCTGGGAGAGTACCACAAATCTGTCTTCTTTTTGGCCCTTCTGCAGCAGGTGGTGCGTATATCCCGGCGTTTTGCGACATTGTAGTGATGGTTGATGGAAATGCATCTATGTATTTAGGATCTCCTAGAATGGCGGAAAAAGTAATAGGTGAAAAGGTTACTTTGGAGGAAATGGGAGGAGCTAAAATGCACACTTCAGTTTCAGGTTGTGGTGACGTTTTAGTGAAAACCGAGGAGGAAGCAATCGAATATGCTCGTAATTACATTGGTTACTTTCCCGCAAACTTTAGAGACAAACCAAATAAAATGGAAGTAAAGGAAATTAAAAAATTCGAGAAAACAATCTCTGAATTAATCCCAGAAAATCAAAATGCTCCTTTTAATATGTACGATTTCATAGATCGAATAATAGATGAAGATAGTTTCTGTGAAGTAAAAAAGAGATTTGCGCCTGAGCTCATAACCGGTCTAGCAAGAATAAATGGTAAATCTGTTGGAATAATTGCTAACCAACCCCGAATGAAAGGTGGGGTATTGTTCCCTGATTCTGCTGACAAAGCTGCAAAGTTTATTCAACTTTGTGATGCTTTCAATATTTCTTTACTATTCTTAATGGATATACCAGGTTTTATGATTGGAACAAAGGTTGAAAGAGCGGGTATAATTCGTCACGGTGCGAAGATGCTGGCATCGATGAGTGAAGCAACAGTTCCAAAAGTTTCTGTTGTTGTGAGAAAGGCATATGGGGCAGGTTTGTATGCCATGGCAGGTCCTGCATTTGATCCAGACTGCTGTCTGGCACTTCCAACTGCTCAAATAGCTGTAATGGGACCAGAAGCTGCTGTGAATGCTGTCTATGCGAACAAAATAGCTGAATTACCTGAAGAAGAAAGGCCAGCATTTATAAAGGAGAAGCAAGATGAATACAAAGACAATATTGACATTTACCGCTTAGCTTCTGAACTAGTTGTAGATGCAATAATTGAACCAGACAAATTGAGAAAAGAGCTAGTTACACGATTCGATATGTACGAATCTAAATACGTTACCTTTACGGAAAGAAAACACGGGGTTTACCCGGTATAAGGTATAACTAAAAAACTTTGATAGCAGTATTTATGCTAACAAGGTTTTTTAGTTTGAATGTTTTCTAAAAGATTCTTGTTCTTGACATAAAATTTATAGACTGCGACATAAGCGCTAAGTTGTTTTCCGCTACGGACCGTTGCTTTCCGCGGGCACGGCCTCAGCCTCCTTGCCCCGACAAGGGGTATGCCGATGTTGTCCGCAAAGGACGGTCTTAGTCGGCCCTCACTATCTAACCACTCTGCGGGGTCTTCAGACTCGTGCTGTTCCCGCAGGAGTCAACGGTCCTCCGCTCCAAGCAACTATCGTAATAGTGAATGAGCTATAAAGTACTATTTAAACATCACGTTAGCGAAGGAAAAACACGAAGACTCCTGCGGGAAAGCGAAGTGCTGAGACCCCGCAGTGAGCGGTTTTGGCGATCGAGGAGGCTCAGCGCAAGCCCTAAGGTGCGCGTAGTGATTTTTCCGCAGCGGTTGTTGAGCATCGAACATGATTTTTAGTTACGTCTCAGTTTACATCTATTGCGAGGTTTGAAGAGCAACAAAACTTACAAAAAGAGACTTGATTTAAAAACAGCAATAATTTATTTAATGTCAAAAACATATATAGTTTAATATAATATTATTATGTAAACTAGATATAAAACCTCAGGACTACTTAATTCATATTTTATTAATTTAATGATATTCTGAATTAAGTGTAAAAGAAAGGAAGTGAACATTCGCGATGGATACTCGTTTATTTCGTGATACGATGGGGAAATTTGCTACCGGTATTACTATCGTAAGCACTGACTATAAAGGTGAACAGATGGGAATGACTGTTAACGCGTTTATGTCTGTTTCATTAGATCCTAAACTTGTGGCTATTTCAATTGATGAAGATGCGAGAATGTACAATATATTACAAGAAACCAAGCAGTTTGGTATAAGTATTCTACGTGAAGAGCAGAAAGAAATATCCATGATATTTGCCAAACAAATGGAAAAAGATCGAGACATCCCTTTTGTAATTCAGGATGACGTTCCAGTAATTGATGGGTCAATAGCAACTTTGTCCTGCCAGGTAATGGATACCGCAAAAGCTGGTGACCATATGATCTTCATTGCAGAAGTTACAGATATCAAATCTGATGATGGTGATCCAATTTTATATTATAGTGGTAACTATAGAACTGTTAAACCAGAGTAGAAATAAATCAGCAATTTTACAGTTTATATATATAAAGCTATTACTAAGCAAATAAGGATGTGACGTTATGGACATAAAGGACTTTATGATAGCCGATGTGATTTCTGCAACTAAGAAAATGTCTATCAAAAACTTACTGGAGTTACTGGTCAAAAACCGAGTTGGTGGAGTTCCTGTAGTTGATGAAAATAACCAACTTCAGGGAATGATAAGTGACGGTGATGTAATTCGCTACCTCCAACCTAAAGGAAGAACTGTTTATGACATGTTTTCACTTGTGCTGGTTAGTGAAAAAGAAGACTTAATGCACAAGCTTGACTATGCCATTGATCACGAAGTTGAAAGTGTAATGTCTAATAAAGATATTATTACGTTACACCCTGATGATAAACTGGAAAAAGCTATAGGTATATTTTCCAAACAACGCTTCAAGAAAATACCTGTTGTAAATGATGCGAATAAGGTAGTAGGAGTTGTAAGCAGAGGGGATATTATCCGCTATATCTCTACTACATTAATTTCAAAAGTTGACAAAAAATAATCAGTAGGCTATTTGCAAGTGAAATGCAAATAGCCTTTTAATTTTGTACGAGTAAAACAATTCAAAGGTTTTTCTAGAAAAAAATATACTTCGTCCGTATAATAGGTATATAAACTGTTTATCAAGAAGGGAAATGCACTACTTTGACATTACTAAAGAACCACCCCAAACCAATAACCAAGGAACATCTTGCATCGCTATACACTTGGTTTACTAAAAATGGAGATCAGAAGCAAGCTCATAATTTACTTGATTTGTATGACAAACTGGAAAACAGGGAATTAACTGTCAGTTTTGCTGGACATTTTTCAGCTGGAAAATCGTCAATCATAAATGAACTACTGGGAAAATCATTGCTACCCCAAAGTCCAATTCCTACAAGTGCTAATTTAGTTAAAATATATTCTGGTAATGGCTACGCAAGAGTTTATTTTCACCACGAAGAAACAATTCAGTATAGTGAACCCTACGATATTGACCTAATCAAAAAGTTTTGTCAGGATAAAGACACGATTAAAAAAATTGAGATAAGTTCTTCTGAATCCATCTTACCCTTAAACACCGCATTAATGGATACACCGGGTATTGATGCAGCTGATGACGCTGATCGCTTAATTACCGAAGGGTCACTTCACCAGGTGGATGCCATGTTCTACGTAATGGATTATAACCATGTTCAATCCGAAGTGAATTTACAGTTTTTACAGGCTATCCAGGAGAAGAATATACCGTTCTTTTTAATTATCAATCAAATTGATAAACATGACGAAACTGAACTAGCTTTCACAACCTATCAAAATAAAATTAAACAAACGTTTAATCAATGGGATATTTACCCACAAGAAGTGTTTTATACATCCCTGTTAGACCAAAGCATTGAAAACAACCAGTTCCAGATATTAAAAGATTTTCTTTTTATGTTACTGACAACAAAAAAAGAGAATTACTATTCAATGAAAAGATCAATTGAACAAATCATTAATGACCATGAAGCTTATTTGGAAGATCAAAATAACGAAGAAATAGAATTAATAAAAGCGCAAGTCAGTGATTATGATTCAGTCACGGAACGAATTGATGAACTAAATAACAGCATAAGCAAACTTACCAACAGAGCAGGAGAGTTTGAAAAAGAATTTATGCAAAATACTAATACCACCTTAAAAAATGCTTATATCATGCCTGCTGAATTAAGGGAACAGGCATCAGCTTATTTAGAATCACAACAAAGTGATTTTAAAGTTGGACTGTTTGGGACTAAGAAAAAAAGAGAAGAAGAACGTGCAATACGACGTAAAAATTTCCTAATACCTTTACAACAAAATATCGAAAAATCAATTCAGTGGAAACTACGTGATAAGATTGTCGAACAATTGAAAAGGTACCATATTTCTGATCCGAATTTAATTGGATTAGCTCAGGATATTTCCATAGATTACACAGAAGATAACTTATCTTCTGTGATTAATCCAGGTGCAAAGGTAAATGGTGAATCCGTATTAAACTATACAAAAGACGTAAGTGATGATATTAAAGAGGCATTTAAGAGGAAAACAATTGAAGTTAAAAATGTTATCTTGTCCTTTATAAATGAAGAGTCATCAGATCAGATCAGGTCATATCAAAACGAATTAAATCAATTGAAGAAAGCAGAAACCGCTTCTAAACAAATAACTGTTTTAACTGATAAACTTCACGAGAAATCTACTGTTATTCAAAATATATTAAAAGATCCTCAACCGACTGAGGAAGAATTTGACCAAATGCACGAAGACATTCAGATAAGAAATAAAGTTACGAAGCAAGAAGCCCCAAGAGAAACTGTAAACAATGAAAAACAGGTTGATTTCAGTAAAAACAGTAAAATAATTAAAGGAACCGAGGCTGCTTATACTGTAGATAATATATTGCAGGGAATCGATCAAACACTTGATGTAGTTGATTCAGTTGCAGGGTTTGAACAGATAATCACAGATTTAAAAACTAAACAACAAAAGTTACTTAACCGCTCGTTTACGATCACTTTGTTTGGAGCATTTAGTGCGGGAAAATCATCATTTGCTAATGCATTAATTGGGGAATCTGTTTTACCTGTCTCACCAAATCCTACTACCGCGGCTATTAACCGAATTGTTCCAGTTACAGAAGAAAATAAACATGGTAAAGTAATGGTTACGATGAAAGATGAAAAAACAATAGTTCAGGATTGTCTGGAATTATTAAAGGGTCTTTCACCCAGCAGTGAAAATTTAGAAAGTTTATATTATTGGCTACTTCAGGCAGACAAGCAGTCATTATCTAAAACCCAACAACAATATTTGCAGGCAATTCTAAATGGTTATGAAACAATGAAACAACATATTGGGGGAAAGATTCATACAAATATTGATAATTTTTCCGTTTACGTTGTAGAGGAAACGAAAGCTTGTTTTGTAGAATCCATCGATTTGTATTATGATTGTTCCTTAACCAAACAAGGCATTACACTGGTAGATACCCCTGGTGCAGATTCAGTTAACGCAAGACACACGAATGTCGCATTTGATTATATCAAGCACGCGGATGCCATATTGTATGTTACCTATTATAATCATGCATTATCACGAGCCGACAGAGATTTTCTCATGCAACTGGGTCGTGTAAAAGAATCTTTTGAGCTAGACAAGATGTTTTTTATCATCAATGCTGCTGATTTGGCTAAAGATGAAAAAGAGCTTTCAATGGTAGAGAACTATGTAAATGAACAGTTGTTGAAACTGGGTATTCGTTATCCTAAACTATTTCCAATATCAAGTCGGAAATCCCTAATGGATAAACAGAATAAGACGCCTTTAAACGACTATATGTATAACTTTGAAGAGCAATTCTACCAATTTATTCACCATGATTTAACAAAGCTTAGTATGGATTCGGCTCTTTGGGATATGGGCAGGGCATATAATGCTATTTCAGGTTATCTGGCATCTACACAAATGTCTGAGAACGAAAAGATAAAACAAAAAGAGAGTTTGCGTGAAAAACAAGTAGCTGCATCACAGATCATCAATGAATTAGACCTTGAGTCTTATAAACAATCAATTCTACAAAAGATAGAAAAGCAATTATTTTACGTACTGGAGCGTTTATCCATTCGTTTTCACGATATGTTTAAAGAAATGTTCAATCCTACTACAATCCAGGATTCTGGTAAAGCTGGCAGAGAGCAAATACAAAAAAGTATGGAGGAACTATTAGATTATGTGGGCTATGAACTTCTTCAGGAGTTGCGTGCGGTTTCACTGAGAGTTGAAGCTCAAATCAGAGAATTCATAGACGAGGTAAATAGTCAGGCAAGTGAAAGAATAAACCAAATAGATCATCATTTTGTTTTGCCTAGTGGAAATGAGTTAGGTTTAACGACACCAAACTTTACCCAGGCATTTACTTCTGTTGAAGTTTCAATGTTTTCTAAAGTATTGTCAAGCTTTAAAGGCACGAAGTCATTCTTTGAAAAAAATGAAAAACAGGAAATGAAGGAAGAAATATTTACAGTTCTCAAGCCTTTTGCCAAGGTGTATCTTGACGAGAATAAGCAGGTAATGGATACTGCTTATGTGGATCAGTGGAATTATACAATGGAACATGTTAAAGCTGCGTATATACAAAGTATCGATGTATATGTAAATGGGTTAATTGAAGTTCTATCAGATACGGATAGTGAAAAAGAATTAATTAATAAAGAGAAAAGTCTTGCATCTATTTTGAGCAACTATAACTCTAATAAAGAGGAGAATTATGATGAATAAACCAACCGTATTACTTGTAGATGGTATGGCATTATTGTTTAGAGGGTTTTTCGCAACTTCTTTCCGCGGAAATTTCATGAGGAACAGTGAAGGGATTCCCACTAATGGTATGTATCAATACTTGAAGTACATGCTTAATGCAATTGAAACGTTTAATCCAACTCACGTAGTATGCTGCTGGGATATGGGGAGTAAAACTTTCAGGACTGAGATGCTCCCCGATTATAAAGCGAATCGCTCGCAACCACCCGAAGAACTGGTGCCTCAGTTTGATTTAATTAAAGAAGTTATGGATATTTTCGCTATTCCGAATGTTGGTCTAATTAATTATGAGGCTGACGACTGCATCGGAACACTAGCAAGAGAATACGCTGAAGAGAATGAAGTCCTTATCCTTACAGGGGACCATGATATGCTACAGCTTGTTGATCAAAATATACAGGTTGCAATCATGAAAAAAGGGCAAGGTAATTACGACGTATTCACAAATGAAAACTTTCTTGAAAAAAAGGGCATTATTCCAAAGCAGGTAGTAGATATTAAAGCATTGATGGGAGATTCTGCTGACAATTATCCTGGTGTAAAAGGAATAGGTGAAAAAACAGCGTTGAAGCTTGTTCAAGAATATGAAACGATTGATAATCTTCTTGAAAACGTTGATAAACTGCCTAAGGGAGTACAAACAAAAATTAATGCGAATATAGAGATGCTACACTTATCACGAGAATTAGCGGAAATTAAATGTGATGTTCCGATTAGTTGTGGTTTAGAGAAAGCATTCTGGAATCTTGACAAAGAGGCTGTAGGGGATAGGCTAAGGAACATGAACTTTACTAACCTAGCTAAATTAATTTAGGATGAGGATTTCCTCATCCTCTTTTTTTTCCCTGCATTCACCGTCACCTATGGTTTTAAGATGATCTTGATGGAATTGTCCTCTCGTTTATTAAAAATGTCGTAACAATGGGCAGCTTCATCCAGAGGTAATCGATGGGTAATAATTGCAGTAGGATCAATTTCATTATTTACGATCATGTCATATAATTTTGGCATGTATCCTCGTGCTGGTGCCTGACCCATTTTCAATGTAATATTTCGGGAAAAGAATGGCCCTAATGGGAACATATTGTATAACCCACCGTAAACTCCTGTTAGTTGGACTGTACCACACTTGCGAACCGCTTTTGTAGCGATCTGTATAGCTCCAAGTGTACCACCCTGTAATTTTAATTTCTGTTCAACAAACTCCAGGGCTGACTTTTTTCCATCCATACCGACACAGTCAATCACAACATCTGCACCACCTTTAGTTATTTCTTTTAATGTTTCTCCCATGTCATCGTATTGTGTAAAGTCAAATGTTTCTGTTTGATTCATCTTTCTTGACTTCTGTAATCTATAATCAAAATAGTCAACTGCAATTACCCGTTTCGCACCTTTTTTCCATGCGAATTGCTGTGCCATCAATCCAATCGGTCCACACCCTAAAACAATTACGGTATCACCTTTTTTAACGCCGGCATGTTCTACACTCCAGTATGCTGTTGGAAGTACATCGGATAAAAACAATAGTTGCTCATCCTCAAGTTCACAATCCTCAGGAATAAGAAAAGGTGTATAGTTTCCAAAAGGTACTCGGAGGTATTCTGCCTGACCACCCGGATAATCACCGAATTTTTCGGTGTAACCAAATAAGCCGCCAGAATCGTAGTGAGGATTGGAATTATCGCACTGACTTTCCTGATGCATGGAGCAGTATGGACACTTTCCACAGGCAACTGTAAATGGTATGACTACACGGTCACCTTTTTTAACTTTTGTAACGTCAGGACCAACTTCCTCAACGATTCCCATTGGTTCATGTCCAATCACATATCCAATAGGAATTGGAAAATTACCTTGATAAAGGTGGAGATCGGAACCACAGATTGCTGTCGAAGTTATTTTAACAATTACATCCTCACGATCCTGAATAGTAGGATCATCGACTTGTTCTACACTAACGGAATACTTCCCTTGATATGTTACAGCCTTCATTTACGTATAGCCTCCATACGAATATTAATTTTAAAATAGTACATAGTTATATTCAGTTTAAACTAGAAAAATATACATAAACCGCCATTTGAAGTTAAGAATGATAGCATAAAATGGCTGTTTATAAGGTTTAACAGAGGATTAAGTCAGTATGTGCAGGGTATATACGCATAGGGGTACGTGTATATCTGAGAATGCGAATTTGTTTAGTTTTAATGCATTTTTCCCTATAATTATCTTATCTGAGATTACTATAGAGGAGGCGTATTAAAATGTCTAAATTATTTGTTTATGGAACATTGCGAAACGGAGAAAAAAACCATTTTTATTTAAATCATTCGACCCTTATTTTTAATCAATGCTGGGTCAGTGGATCATTATTCGATACTGGAAATGGGTATCCTGTTATGTTGAAAGACGAAATTAATACTGTTTACGGTGAACTTTATGAAGTTACATCCGAACAGCTTAATGAAATTGATCGATTAGAGGGGTTTGTTGAAGATGATCCAGGAAATTTATACGATAGAGAATCTGTTACAGTTACCAATGACAAGGGGCATGACTTTGAAGCATTCACTTATTTTGGAGGGGAAAGTTTAATTGATTCAACTGACAAGATAGCTACTGGTGATTGGAACGTACATATGTATCTAACCCAACAAGACCTCCATTACTTTGCATATGGTTCTTGTATGGATAATGAACGGTTTAAATTACAGGGAGTTAATCATCATTTCGAGTCTGTTGTTGGAAATGGATCTCTAAACGGTTTTGTCTTAAAATTCTCTAGAAATTCAAATGATGGCGGAAAAGCTGATATTGTTGAAGATTCATCTGAAACAGTAGAGGGCAAACTGTATGAGGTACCTCTAGACGCAATTACCTACTTATATAAACGCGAGGGTGTATATGCAAACGCTTATCGGCCAATAATTGTTACTATTAATGCACGTGATAAAGAAATACGTGCTATTACTTTTATCGGAACGGAAAAAGAAGCAGAGACTCCCCCTACAGTTAAATATGCATCAGAAATCATTCGGGGCAGCAAAGGATTTTTAAGTGATGCATATGTAGATAAGCTTCAGAAGAAAATAGACCTGTTACTAAAAAATTAGGAGAAACTTATGACCTTCTTAGTAAAAGATGTTTCTGTAAACGGAATAATAAAGATAAATGAACTTGCTATCTCGGACAATAAAGTCACATGTATTGTTGGTAAAAGTGGTAGTGGTAAATCAACATTTCTGCGTCTTTTAAATAATTTAGATAACCCTGATTCTGGTATAATCTATTATCGGAATAACGACATTCAAACGATAGATCCTATTGAATTAAGAAAAATAGTTACAATGGTTCCGCAAACACCTGTCATATATCAAGGTACGATAAAAGATAATTTGCTTGTTGGAATACAGTTTTCTGGAGTTGAATCTGTATCTGATTCGTCCATGAACAAAATTCTTAAACAAATCAAATTAAGTAAACCTTTAGATACAATAGCAGATGAGTTATCAGGTGGAGAAAAACAACGTCTTGCTCTTGCTCGTAGTATGTTACTAAACGCAGAAGTGTTTCTGCTAGATGAACCAACCTCTTCATTGGACGATGAGACTGCTTCAGATGTAATCGCAGCATTTACTGATCATATGAGGGAACAACAAAAAACAATTATAATGGTTACACACGACAATGACTTGGCAGAAAAAATTAGTGATAATATAATTCAAATGGATGCGTACAGCATTTAAATGATGCGAGGTGATTCGTTATAGATGAGACCGGTGCAGTAAACTTAAGTTTTTGGCAGCTGCTTGCAGCGTATATTTTTGTTATTCTCTTAATTGTTATCGTCAAAATTAAGAAAATTCCACGCGAAAAACTGATTGTCTTATCTACAATTCGGATGACAATTCAGTTGATTTTGGTTGGGTATGTATTAATTTTTATATTTGATCATCCAAATCCACTACTTACTATTGGAATTATTACTTTCATGCTTGGATTTGCTGTATTCAATGTTTATCAGAGGACAAAAGAATCGATGCATTTATCCGTTAAAAAAATGGTGGCGCTGGCGATGATGATTGGTATTAGCGTTAGTTTAACATTTTTCATGTTGGTCGTTCTGCAGCTTGATCCATGGTATGATCCGATGTATTTTATTCCTATTGGTGGAATGATAATCGGCAAGACAATGACCGGAATTTCATTGGGTGTCAATAATCTTTTAACAGGGATGCGAGAACAAAGAGATAAAGTTGAAGGAGCATTGATGCTTGGCGCTACCCCAAAACAAGCTTCAAAAGAAATAATTAATCAAGCATTTGATTCAGCCATGCTCCCAACTATTAATGCAATGGTAGGGATGGGAATTGTTTTCTTACCTGGCATGATGACTGGTCAGATTATATCTGGTACTTCTCCACTTGTAGCGGTTGAATACCAGATTGCAATCATGCTTGGGATTGCAGGTACTGTATCATTAACAGTAGTTACATTTTTACACCTTGCTTATAAAACCTTCTTTAATGATCGACAGCAGTTCACCTTAAAAAAAAGATGAATAAAATAAATAAAAAGACAATCAGATTGATGCCGAATTTGATTGTCTTTTTTTGCATTCTAACAGTAAAGAAAGCATAAAAAATGCAGCTAGTTATTAACTTCTTTGAATGAAATGTCGATTATTTGATCTGTTTCCGTTGCATACGTAACATTTACAAAAACACCAAATTCATGATCTTTGCCTTTTATCCATAATTTGAATTTTTCTATTGAAGTATTTTTATCTTCTTTTACTCTTCCTACATGAAGGTAATCAACTATTTCTGCGCCAGGATACCGCTCTTTTGCTTTTTGCATTACAACTTTTCCCCATCTGGCATGAGGAGGAATTTCCTTTTCCGCATAAACAAAACTAGTTTCGTACAATGGAACAATGGATGTGAGCAAAACTGAAAGAATTAACAATAATCTCAACCTAAAAACTCCTTTAGCTTAGGGTTTGACAGTTATATGAAAATAATACATTCGAACCTTTCTCTCATCTCCCCCCAACTAAATTAGCAATAATGAAACACCAAATGAACTATCAAACCTCTTCCATACCTTAGGAGGGACACTATTCCAAAAGAGAATATGCTTAAATATAAAGAAAGTTGAAACTTTTTAGGATTGAAAACGTAATTATTAGTACGTAGCAAATGCCATAATACCGTGGAGGTGATTTCAAATGACACCATTAGGTTGGATTTTTTGGGGGATTGCTGTATTTCTGATACTTTTATCCGTAGTTTTAAGTCGTTTTGGAATGAAACACAATGAAAAAGTAAAACTCAGATTCGTGCAGAAGAACAAGCAAGACATTATTCGGATCATAACCATTTTGACGGCGGTCAATAACACTCCGATTTTTCATTTCAAGCAGGGATATCCACTCAGTATCCAGATTATATAATCAATAAAAGTGGTTATGAAATGAGGATACAACAATGAAAAAATTCAAGTGGATAATTACTGTTACTGGAGGATTACTTCTGCTGTTTGTAGTTTTGACCTTATTCAATACATTTACAGTAGATTCAAAACAACCCAGTCCTGACTCTACAACTATAAAGATCAATAAACAGGCAGCGGTTTCGCGTTTTTCTAAGGCAATCACCTTTCAGACTATTTCATATAAGGATCGCTCCAAATTCGACTTAGAAACTTTTCAGCTTTTTATTGACTATTTAAAAGAAAGTTATCCAGCTGTTCATTCTAATCTGGAATTAGAAAAAGTGAATGATTATGCGTTAATATACAAATGGAAAGGCACTAACCCTTCGAAGAAACCTATTGGCCTGACTGCGCATTACGATGTTGTCCCTGTCATTGAAGGTACTGAAGACAATTGGCAGCAAAAACCATTTAGCGGGAATGTGGTTGAAGGCAACATTTGGGGTCGAGGTACTTTAGACGATAAAATTGGTGTGATTGGAATATTAGAAGCAACCGAATACCTTATAAATAACGGATATAGCCCAAGCAGAGACGTTTATTTAATGTTTGGGCACGACGAGGAAATAGGTGGCCTTGAAGGGGCTAGTGCAATTGTCGATACATTAAAAGAACGAGGAGTAACATTTGCATTTGTTCTTGATGAAGGTGGAGCAATTGTTGAAAATATGGTGCCAGGTGTCAAAAAACCAGTAGGTGTTGTAGGGATTTCAGAAAAGGGATCCGCTACAGCTGAACTGACAATCAAAGGTAGTGGTGGTCACTCATCGCAACCTAAGGATGAAACAAATATAGGACGCTTATCCGCTGCCATTGCTAAACTAGAAGACAGGCAGTTTGATGCAGACTTAAAAGGACCAGGAGAAGATTTGTTTGAGTTTGTCGCACCTGAGATGAGCTTTGGTATGAAATATGTTTTTGCAAACAAGGTAATTTTTGAACCGATTATTGAAAAAATATTACTGCAAAAACCAGCCTCTGCTGCACTAATAAGAACAACAATTGCACCAACAATCTTTAATGCAGGTGAACAGTACAATGCATTACCGGAAGAAGCAACGGCAGTTATTAACTTCCGCTTAATGCCTGGAGAAACGTTAAAGGGTGTCAAAAAATTTATTCGAAACACAATTGATGACAACGCTATTCAAATAACGATTGAAGGTATTGAAGCATCAGGTGTTTCTGAAACAAATAACTGGCAGTTTAAGTCAATTCAACAGGCTGCCCGCAATGTTTATGAAAATGCAGTAATTGCTCCTTATTTAATGTTCGCTGGTTCTGATGCCAAACATTATGACGCAATATCTGAGAACACCTATCGGTTCTCTCCAGTGCAAATTACAGCAGAAGATCTAAAAAGAATGCATGGCACAGATGAACATATTAGTGAGGAAAACTATATCAATGCAATTAAGTTTTATGCGGAAGTAATGAAAGAGGCCAATCGGAAGTAATCAAAACACTAAGGACTACTCAAGTGGGTAGTCTTTTTTGGTGGAAAAAATTTCTATATATGTTAGTGTGTAATTAATTTATAACAACTGGATACTAAACTTTATACAATGAAAGGATGATCAGCCGTGGTATTTCCAGATATTGAGTTAGACAAGTGGATAGAAACGAACCCTATCTTTCATGATATTATAAATTTAAAATCAGTCTTATGGACTAACCCAAATTTAAGGCGTGTAAAAGGGTTACCTAAACAACCAATTGATAAAAACGATATGGCTATGGCTGAACAACTATGGGAAAGGTTTTCACCATATTTGGCAAAAGTATTCGATGAAACAAAAGCTGCAAACGGTATTATTGAATCCCCATTAAGAAAAGTTGATTCAATGAAAAAGAGGATAGAGAGCGAGTATTCCACTTTCTCAGGAGGAGACCTGTTTTTAAAGTGTGACAATGAATTACCAATTGCTGGCTCAATTAAAGCACGTGGTGGTGTATATGAAGTATTGCATCACGCGGAACAACTTGCTTTAGAGTCTGGTCTAATTACTAAAGAAGGCAATTATGAACAGTTCGCAAGCGACAAATTCAAGAAATTATTTAATCAGTACAGCATTGGTGTTGGTTCAACTGGCAATTTGGGATTAAGTATTGGTATTATAAGTGCTGAATTAGGTTTTAATGTCTTTGTTTATATGTCAGCTGATGCAAAAAAATGGAAAAAAGATTTACTTCGATCAAAAGGTGCACATGTATTAGAATTTGCAGGTGATTTTAGTGAAGCTATAAGTACAGGACGAGAAAAAACCATTGCAGACCCTAAAGGATATTTTGTTGATGATGAAGACTCCAAGCACTTATTCTTAGGTTATAGTGTTGCAGCACTTCGTTTAAACAAACAATTAAAAGCTCAGAATGTTTTGGTGGACGCTGAACATCCACTTTTTGTCTATTTGCCATGCGGAGTAGGAGGATCTCCAGGTGGAGTTACATTCGGATTGAAGCAAGTGTTCGGTGATCACGTTCATTGCTTTTTTGTCGAGCCAACTCATTCTCCATCCGTATTACTTGGGTTACTAACTAGTCTAAAGGAAAAAGTAAGTGTCCAGGATTTTGGTTTAGATAATAAAACAGAAGCGGATGGTCTAGCGGTAGGGAGGCCATCAAAATTTGCTACTTCCATTAGCGACTATTTAGCTAGTGGTATTTACACCGTCGAAGACAATGAATTGTATAAGTTACTTGCTATGCTTGCAGATAGTGAAAACATTTATCTTGAACCTTCAGCCACTGCTGGTCTATTAGGCCCAGAAAAGGTACTGAACTCCACTTATCTAACACAAAAAGAGTTATGTCCTGGTAACGTAACACACCTTGCCTGGGCTACAGGTGGGGCGCTTGTTCCAAAAGAAGAAATGAAACATTTTTATGAAAAAGGTAAGTCATTACTCTAAGATATAGAAAAGTTTAATGATCTAAAGGTCATTTAACTTTTTTGAAAATATAATTTACCACTATTTTCATTAGTGATACTATTGTTAATAGTAAAGCAAATGATAGGTGGCTTTTATGAAGAGTTTTTATATTGTTATTAGTTCCTTATTGGTTTGTTCTCTTTTGGCTTTTATAGAACATGGAATTGAAATTAACTATTTAATTAAAACAGGGTTTAAAATCGGTCTATTTTTCCTAGTTATATGGACCTACATTCAACTATTTAAAGATTTCAGATTTAAACACCCAGTCAGTATTCACAAAATGGTGAAAAAAGAATGGATTAGAGTAATTGCTCTCGGGGTATCATCCGCAGTTATTGTTTTGCTTGCATACATCCTGTTACAACCTGTCCTGGATATGGCAAAAATTAAAGAAGATTTAGTTGAGAGATTAGGGATTACGAAGACAGGATTCTTATTCGTGGGATTATATATATCTCTTGGTAATTCATTTTTAGAAGAATACTTTTTTAGAGGATTCATCTTTTTTAATCTCCCGAGAAGATTAGGTTATATTTACAGCCCGCTGTTGTTTTCTGCATATCATATTCCGATGATCATGTTGTGGTTTAGTTCCGTTTTAATCATCGTTTGTTTTATAGGATTATGGTTAGTTGGTCTACTATTTCATAAAGTTAATGAAAAGAATGGAACGATATGGGCATCTTGGGTTATCCATATTTGTGCTGATATCATTATAATATTAATAGGAACCACTCTATTTTACTAACCGTTAAAACAGAAGGAGAATCTAAATATGGACTACATGGAGAGAGTGATTTCATTATTTGAAGCAGAACGCGACAGGGATCAAGCAGAACCAATGATGAAATATATGAAGAATCAATTCCCTTTTATCGGTATAAAATCACCTGCGAGAAACCAACTAATGAAAAAATTTTATAAGGAAAGCGGTATTTTGAAAGAGCGAATTCAACACAGCTTTGTACTCGATTTGTGGGAAAAAGCTGAACGCGAATACCAGTATGCTGCACTAGACTATATAGGAAAGTCGTTAAAAAGGTTCGAAAAGAATGACATTATTTTAGCAGAACAGTTAATTACATCTAAATCATGGTGGGATACTGTCGACGGACTAGCACCTAATTTAGTTGCTGAGCTTGCCACTGAATATCCCGAAATAATACCTGAAACAATAGAAGGATGGGCATTTGGAGATAATTTATGGTTACGGCGTACAGCAATTCTTTTTCAGTTGAAATATAAGGAACACACCGATGATAAACTCCTTTATAAATACATACTGCGCAACGCAGATAGTAAGGAATTTTTCATTCAAAAAGCAATCGGCTGGGCATTGAGAGAGTACTCTAAAACTAATCAAGAGTCTGTGAGAGATTTTATTTTGAACAATAGATTATCAAAACTAAGTGTTAGAGAAGGTAGTAAGTACATAAATCAGTAATAGACTCTACAGAACCCGATTATTCATATGAATAATCGGGTTCTGTTTTAAATTAATAAAGGTTGAGTCTTGACAAAAATGGCAATGATTATACTAGCCTTTATTGATTGGAGCATGGAGAAAAATGAAATTATTTTACTTATCAGTGGAATTAATAATTGGGTTTACATTATTATTTTTACTGGTCAAAATACTGGGTAAGAAAATTATAAATCAAATCACACCTTTTACTTTTATTGCTGCTATTGTACTTAGTGAATTATTAGGAAATGCTTTATATGATGAAAAAGTTGGTATCACATATATCATCTTTTCCATGTCTCTTTGGGCGTTATTATTGTTTATTGTAGAGATTTTAGGGCAAAAGGTTTTATTCTTCCGTAAGGTCTTTGAAGGGAAACCCTCCGTATTAATACGTAATGGAATTATTAATAGAGATCAATTAAAAATGAATCGTATGAATATTAACCAATTGCAGAGTTTGCTGCGTCAATCAGAAACCTTTTCCATACGTGAAGTGGCTTACTGTTATCTGGAGGCAAATGGTGCTATTAGTATATTGAAGAAGTCCCCTAAGCAGAAGTTACAACAAGAGGACATCAGTCTTCCTCCCCAAATGGTCTATGTTCCTGTAACACTTATAAGAGATGGAGAATTACTACGTGATGAATTAATTGATATTGATCAAAGTGAAGAATGGCTGATAAATGAACTGCAAATACAGAACATAGACGATTACCGAAATGTATTTGTTGCAGAATGGATGGAAGGTGACGGCCTTTTCGTGCAAACTTTCGATCAAGTATAACAAAAACTTAAGCTGCATTTTTTTCATTGTTATCCAATTTATTATCCCAATAATATAATCGTGGAAGCCCCCAGTATATCCAATAGTCCTGTGCCAAGTGCGAGCCCACAAAAAAGATCATTTGCCAATCTAGATTTCTCATGATAAAACCTCCAGTCGGTAATAATAGTTATATTTGAGTGGTAACTTGTCTAAGAACACCAACTATATTAAATGGATAAACAAATAAATATAATTTATATAGATGGGTAGGATATATTATGCTAACGAAGCACGTTATGATTGATGCAACTGGGAAATTTTATGACAACGGGGGCTAAAAAATGCCAGAATTACCGGAAATGGAAAACTACAGAATCTTACTTAGTCAACGAATCATTGGTAAATTAATAACTAAGGTGTCCGTCAGTCGTGAAAAGTCACTAAATGTTAGTGCAGAAGATTTCATAAACAGAATACAAAGTGAGAAGATACAGTCTATCGAGCGGAGGGCGAAATATTTACTTTTCTACCTGACTAATGGAAATGTCCTTTTGTTACATCTTATGCTGGGCGGTTGGATGTTTTATGGGACAGAGAGGCAAAAGCCAGAAAGAACTGTTCAAGTAAAATTGTCTTTTGGAGATCAGCACCTGTTTTTTATCGGTTTACGATTAGGATATCTACATATTTTTTCACATGAAGCGGTTAATCAGGAATTAGCGGATTTAGGTCCAGAGCCACTAGATGAGAATTTTACAAATGAAGATTTCTTAGACCTTGTGAAGAACAGAAGAGGCAGAATAAAAACAACATTGGTTAATCAGAAATTCCTTTCAGGTATTGGAAATCGTTACTCAGATGAAATAGCGTGGCATGCACAATTGCTGCCAGAACGTAAAATGAATGAACTTGAAGATCAAGAGAGTACACAACTGTTTAAGTCTATTCGTTTTGTTCTGGAGTTAGGAGCTAAAAATGGTGGTTATATGGATCAACCATTGTTTGAAGGGGATACAAAAACAGGGAGTTATAATGACAGGACATATGTATACAACCATGAGGGTCAATCATGCAAACGATGTGGAACATTAATTACTAAGAAAGAGGTTTCATCAAGAAAAACTTTCTACTGCAAAGGTTGTCAGACTTAAATATAAGTTGACTAATGGAGGGAGATATCATGAAATTTGGCAGTCATGTTTCAATAAGGGACGGCTATTTAGGAGCTGCGAAACAAGCGTTATCCATGAATGCTCTTGCTTTTCAATATTTTCCTAAAAACCCGAGGAGTTTATTTGTAAAAGACTTTAGTAGGGAAGATGCAGCTGAGTGCAAGCATTTCTGTAGAGAAAATGGTCTTGAATCAGTATCGCACTCACCTTATCCGACAAATCTGACTGCACAAACCGATACCAAAAGAGAACAAACTATTAAATCCCTTCTAAACGACTTAGAAATCACTGATGCATGTGGTTCTATTGGCGTCGTTGTACACTTTGGCAAACTCATTTCTGAAGACCCCCTCTCCAGTTATCGATTAATGATTAATGTTCTGAATGAAGTACTTATTAATTGGGATGGTAACTGCAAAATTCTTCTTGAAAATAACGCTGGAAAACCTGGATCAATTGGAACTACCTTTGAGGAACTAGTACAAATCCGTAACCTTTGTGATCACCCTGAAAAAATCGGGTTTTGTCTTGATACATGTCATGCCTTTGCCAGTGGCCTATGGGATGGAAATAATTGGAATGATGTTTATAAAAAAGGTTCTGATTTGGAATACTTTAACTGCCTAGAGGTAATTCACCTTAACAATTCCAAATACGATACTCGGTCTGGAAAAGATCGTCACGCTAATATTCTAGGTCATGGATTTATAACAGAAAAACAACTTGAACAACTACTTAGAACTCCACAATTCAAGAGAATTCCACTTATCCTGGAAACACCCAAGGATGAAGGGACTACAAGAAAAACTGAGATACAACAATTACTCAAAAAGTGGGGTAATTTATAAATGCAAATGCTCTTTCGAAGCCTGTATTTTATCACTGTTTTCACATAAACTAACCCGAACAACAGACAGAGAAAGAGGTGAAAGAAATGGTGAAACCCAGAGGTAAGAAAGCTTCTACTGACTCAAACAAACTTTATAATCCAGACGCAAAGTACTACGAAAAACAGGGAAGCGCAGACACTTCTAATAAAGTAACTGAGAACAAACAGATGAACAGAAAAAATCGTTAAATAACTTCCAATGTAATTTAAACACATGAGATTGATGAATACCTGTCACGGGTCAACCTTTTTCTTGCATATATTATCTGAGGTTACGATTACGACAGGAGGAATAGCATGTACCCGAATCATTCTCATATGCAAAATACCTATTGGTATGCAACTAATCCATATCAAGCGGTTCCAAATTACGGTTATTTTAGAAGTTATCCAGCATATCCTTATTATATGGATGACCGTCAACAACATGTAAGAGGTCAAGCTACGTGGACAGAAGGAGGCCAGGTTACACATTGCGGCATCCCCTGGTCTGAGTATGACTATATGACAGCTGCTGTTGGAGGAGATACTCCCTATCACTGCGGCCAAACACTAAAAATCAGGAATTTGTCCATACCTGCAAGAGAAGTCCTGGTTACCGTGGTTGATCAAGTACCCGGTTATCCAGCAAATAAAATCAACCTCCACCGTAGAGCGTTTGAAGCACTTGGTGGAAATCCGAATGAAGGTGTTATGAATATTGAAATTATGCCTTCTCCAGAGCTGGAACAACAAGAATGGGGAAAATATCTATTAGAAGTTGTGCAAGTTTCTTACCCAGGATACAATATAGTTGAATATAATGCTTTAAGAAAAACGCAACTTGGTTCCACGCGAAGAAAAGAAACATATGAATATATCTTAGAATCACCTCAGGAACAGCTGACTATTCACGGAAATGTAATATATGATAAAAACACAGATAGAATTGTATCATTAGATATAAAAGAAATACATGAATGAACGAACAATTAAAACGGTTAACAAATTTTATATCAATTTGTTAACCGTTTTTACTATAACTACATCTATACAAAATTCATGATACGTTAAAAGAAGAGGCATATAGAAAGGTTTAATATATGACCTTAAAATATGCTTTTTTTGCCACCCATGATAAGAATAGTTAAATGGCCAAGGCTGGGGAAAGCTGTCACTATTTCGGGTCAACGGTTGATTTCCCAGGACGTGACGGTGAAAAAGCCTAGACAGAAGTCCAAAATGGATCAGTTTACAAAACTGATCCATTTCACTTTTTTTATCGTGCGTAGAAAAGGTGAATCACCACATGACAAGAACACTATGATTTTACTTCCCTTTCTCATATGTCCAAACACGGTCATGGTTAGAGGTTTGTGGAAACTTATCGCCTACCTTGAGTCTAACTATTTTGGGGTCAGCTACATTACTACCAGTTTCACCAATTTCTCTATATACACCGTTATTCGGTGCTTTCTGCCCAAATCGAAAATGACTGTATTCACCCATTGTTTTCACTCCTTATTAATTCCTTTTCTTATTATGGCTAATAAATCAATAGGTTATTCGGGTGCAGAACTCTAATGCTTAACATGGAGTACATTAAAATTTCTGAAAAGTCATGCGATAATAGACCTTACTTTACAAATGTGCTACTCAGGGGGGTTGGCAAAATAATAAAGGAGTGATGTGAAATGATTAAGTTCTTCTTAGGTTTATGTTTGATACTACTATTTCTAAATGGTTGTTCAGGTGATCGAGAAACAACTAAAAAAAAAAGATATAAATCCTGAGAAAACTGAGCAAGTTAAGAATAAAGAAGATACTAAGGAGAAAGATGAAATTAAAAAACAACAGCTGCAAGTAAGATTGAAAAGGAATTATCAAATACTTTAAAAAATAGTTTGAAAGATAAAGATATAAAATCCTTCCTCCAACTCTCTAATGAAGAAAATGCACTGTTTTATAAAGAACAACAAAGATGGTTTGAAGAATATCTTTATTTATTAGAAAAGGGTTATAAAATTGAAGCGGATCTAAATGGAGTTGAGTTAGACTCTAAGGACAAAGGAACAGTAAACTTCTCAATAATAATGAAGCGAACTAACGGATAAACTCTAGATGCCACTGTTACATATATGCTAGTTAAGAAAGAGGGAGGATGGAAGCTTAACGATTTGCCGTTTGTAAAAAAAGAAAATGATTTTATTAATACCTATTTTTTAGAAGGACATGAGCAATCAGCTAATGCAATTGATAATCATGTAAATAAAATCGTAAGTCTATATAAAGATAAATTTGATTGGCAGCCTGAGTCATTGAATATTAAGCTTTTCAATTCAAATAAAGAATTAGCTGCAACAATTCCTTTTGGATCAGATAAGATTGCTAGTTGGAACGAATACCGTGAAGCTCTTAAAGTAGTAGATGGCTACGAAGAAGCGTTCACCCATTATTTCTTGCAGCACGAAATCACACATCAATTTTTGTCTCATTTAACAAACGATAACTGTCTTGTATGGTTCCAAGAAGGCTTTGCAAATTATTTCTCAGAAGCTATTAATAAAAACGCTCAAGGTCAGTATGAGCTAGATATTCGTATAAGTCATGAAGCGTCACAAGAAATGATAGACAGAATTAATGACGAGAAGTATCCGACAATCACTACTATTATTAACGCTAAGAATAAAGATGCTTACGGTTATTTGCTCATTGATTACTTAATTCAAATGCATTCTCTTGATAAATTTGTAGACATGATATTAAAGAATTACCCATATATAGATAAACGTATGGAACATAAATCCGAAGATCTAAACACATTATTACTAGAAACACTCGAGAAACATTATGTGTCTTTGGAAACACTTTCAAAGGAATACAGTAATTACCATAAGTAAATGTAGCTGAATATAGACCTAGTGGAATTCCCACCCATATAGGTTGCTTAAAGTTGGGGCTTCTTGGGTAATTGTTACTATTACTAACCGACAAAATTCACCAAGCTAACTGTCTTATTCCAAGATTTACCACTTAGGCATTTGCTAACAAGCGAATGCCTTTTTTGATGTTAATTGGGTTCACACACTTGACATATCTTTCTGTAAATATTATTATTACAGTTATTATTTAGTTATCAAAATCCATGAAATGAAAAAGTTTTGACCAAAGGATTCTACTATATCGATATAATTTAGGAGGACAGGAAATGAATAGTGATTTCACACTGGCCGTTCATAGTTTAACGTTTCTCTCACTGCATCCGGATCGTATATCTTCAAGTAATGCTATAGCGGAGAGTGTTTCTGTGCATCCAGTTCGAATTCGGAAAATATTAAGTTTGCTGCGAAAACATGACTATATAGCATCTAGAGAAGGTACTGGTGGTGGATTTATTTTTACTTCTAAACCAAGCGAAGTTACGCTATGGGAAATATATAAGATAACATCTGAAGGAGCGTTACAACCAAAGTGTCCTGAAGTAAATAAGAAATGTGTTGTTGGGGCAAATATGCAAAGTGTTTTATTTTCAATTTTTTTAGGTGCTGAAGAACATCTCGGAGAATTTTTAAACCAATATACGATTGAAGATCTCGTCAACCTTGTAAAACAAAAACAGGAAGTGCCTCTCGATTGACTTTTCTTTTGTTATAAATGTAATATATAAAATTACAGTTACAACTACTAATACAAAATATACTTCACACTGTCATCGAAACAGTAAGGAGGGGAACAGTATGGGAACAGTACTTCAATTAACAATTATAATTGGAGCATTATTTTTTGTAATAAATTTCTTTTTGCCTGTTCGTGGAGTTTTGAATATAACGATCGATGAAGCGAAAAGTAAGTTTAAAGATACTAGTATTCAGTTTGTCGATGTCAGAACTGCTCATGAATTTGGAGCCAATCGCAAAAATCCATTTATAAATATTCCTTTGACCGCATTGCGGAAACGGATAAACGAGCTTGACAAAAATAAAGAGGTAGTCGTTATTTGTCAAATAGGGATGAGAAGTGTTAAAGCATCTAGAATCTTGAAGAAACATGGATTTGAAAAAATAAGAATTATTAAGGGTGGCATGAGTACGTGGATATAACAAGCTGAAATTGATAGGGTGCCTTTCAGGATAGTTAGTTGTACAGATACGTGTAGCTGCTCAGGTAGGATAAATTGTATTAGAGAGAGGTTGAGAAACAAATGGAAAAGTATCGTATTGACCAAAGCAAAGGAATGGAATTTGGCATTTATACACTAGGTGACCACTTACCAGACCCCCTAACAGGAGAGAGAATTTCTGCAGGACAACGCATTCATGAAATTATCGAATATGCCAAGTTAGCTGACCAGGCAGGTATTGACTTTTTTAGTGTAGGGGAGAGTCATCAGGAGTTTTTTGCAACACAGGCTCATGCTGTTGTACTCTCAGCAATTGCACAAGCTACAGAAAATATTAAAATTGCAAGCTCATCTACAATTATTAGTACCTCAGATCCAGTGCGCGTATATGAAAATTTTGCAACACTTGATTTAATTTCAAAGGGACGCGCAGAAATTGTTGCTGGTCGCGCCTCCCGAATAGGACTCTTTGATTTATTAGGTTATAACGTTCGGGATTATGAAGAATTGTACGAGGAAAAATTTGACCTGTTGTTGAAGCTTAACAAGGAAAAAATTGTTAATTGGAGTGGGGAGTATAGAGCGCCATTAAATAACGCGGAGGTTCTGCCACGTCCACAAAATGGTACAATGCCGATATGGCGTGCAGTTGGTGGATCACCTGCTAGTGCGATGAGAGCAGGTAATGCTGGTGTTCCGATGTTCTTAGCACATTTGGGGGGACCTGCTACAGCTTTCAAGCGATCTGTTGACGCTTATCGTGAAGCTGCACAAAACAGTGGATTCGACCCATCAGAGCTACCAATCGCAACGGCTGGTTTTTTCTATGCAGCTGAAACATCGCAGCAAGCTTTAAAGGATATGTACCCTCATATTAATGAAGGAATGAAGCGAACAAATGGTTCAGGTTTTCCAAAACAGCACTTCGCACAAGGTGTACACCCACATAATGTTATGAATATAGGTAGTCCACAGGAAATTATTGAAAAAATCCTTTATCAGCATGAAGTATTTGGACACCAACGTTATATTGCACAAATTGATTTTGGCGGCGTGCCATTTGACCGGTTGATGAAAAATATTGAACTGATCGGCACGGAAATTTTACCAGCAATTAAAAAATATACAGCTAAGAAATAGGAGGTAGAGGAGAAGATGAAAATTGTCGGGTTATCAGGATCTAAAGTTGGATCGAAAACGAGAACTGCTATGGAATACACGGTTAAATCTGTCTTGAAAACCTATCCAGACACGGAAGTGACATTAATTGATTTAGCCGATTGCGATGTTCAGTTTAGTGATGGGCGTAATTACTTGGAATATGAAGGTGACACTGGTTATGTAGCACAAACTATAATGGAAGCTGATGCAATTATTATCGGGACACCTATTTTCCAGGCATCCATACCAGGTACATTGAAGAATGTATTTGATCTACTTCCGGTAAACGCATTTCGCGATAAGGTTGTCAGTATACTTGTAACTGCAGGTTCTGCAAAACATTATTTAATTGCAGAACAACAATTAAAACCGATTCTTGCCTATATGAAAGCTCAAATCGTTCAGACTTTTGTATTTATCGAGGAAAAGGATTTTCACAGAAAAGAAATTACAAATGACGATGTGTTTTTCCGCATTGATCGATTAGTTGAAGATACGATGGTTTTAACAGAAACATATGCGCGGATTCGTGAGGCTAAAGAAGCGGAATATGGTTTTTAATTGTTAGATGATTAGGGAACTGGTTTCACTGTCCATCAATCTACGTTAAACTTGCTTGGTACACAGTATTTTTTGATTTATCTCACATATGATTATAAATAGACATACCACTGCACTTGGCAGCGGGAAGGGGCTCTGACATGATCATTGGACATATAAAAGAAATTGTCAGACATCCGGTTAAATCCTTTTTATGGGGAAAATATAAAAAGATCAAAGGTATTAAACTATGGTCTGTATGGCGACCGTAGCCATGCGTTTATTGACCAGAATTGTCCGGAAAAATATTTAACTATTACACAATTTCCAGAAATGGCTAAATATAAGGCACGATTTTTGGGTGAAGATCAAATGGAGGAATACCCTGCAGTTGAAATTACTACTCCAGAAGGTAATCTGCTAAGGTGGGACGATTACGCATTAGTTGATGAATTAGAGAAAAAATCGAATAAACGAATTTCACAGCAATCATTTTCACCTACATACGTACCATTGGGTGCAATTGAGCAAGAGCATATTCAATTAGTGACCGATGCATCTGTAATTGAAATGAAAAGGATTTAGGGAAAAGGTTTAGACTATCGGCGTTTTAGACCAAACTTATACATTTCACTCTCAGAAAAGACCCCATTTGTAGAGGAACAGTGGTTTGGGAAGCAGATCCGTATTGGAGGCCAAGTTGAGTTGGAGTTAATTAGGCATTGTCAAAGGTGTATGATAATCACAATTGACCCACATACTGGGGAGCGCGACCCATCATTGCTTAAATCAGTTGTTAGTGAAAGAAGAAATCACTTTGGAGTTTACGCATCCGTCATAAAGACAGGTGAGATCAAGTTAGGAGATCACGTAACTTTAAAAAGTGAATGAATAAATAGGTATGAATAATACCTATGAATTAACTAAAAATAGCATTGAATAATGTTTTGTATAAAAAAGACAAACTAAAAGAGGCCGATATAATGACAAAAGAAGGAACAGATTCAGGATGGAATTTAGACAATAGTTATGCTAATCTGCCAAAATCATTTTTCTCTAGCCTTACTTTAAATCCTGTCCAGGAACCAAAGTTAATTATTCTCAATGATCAGTTGGCAACTTCTCTGGGATTGAACATACAGGAGCTGCAAAGCGATGATGGTGTAGCAGTCCTAGCAGGAAATCAGACCCTGGAAGGTTCATTTCCTCTTGCGCAGGCATATGCGGGACACCAATTCGGGCATTTTACTATGTTAGGGGACGGACGTGCTTTGTTGCATGGTGAGCAACTGACCCCTCAGGATGAGCGTGTTGACATCCAACTTAAGGGTTCGGGTAGAACCCCATATTCCCGTGGGGGTGATGGTCGGGCAGCACTAGGACCAATGCTGCGTGAATACATTATCAGTGAAGCAATGCATGCACTCGGTATTCCTACCACCCGTAGTCTATCAGTAGTGACAAGTGGTGAGTCCATAATTCGTGAAACTGAACTGCCTGGTGCAATTCTAACCCGGGTTGCTGCAAGTCATTTACGAGTTGGTACCTTTGAATATGCAGCAAAATGGAGTACGGTAGAGGAACTTCAGGATCTGGCTGATTATACATTGAAACGCCATTATCCGGAAGTTGAAGCTGATGAGAATCGATATCTTTCGTTACTTAAAGAAGTAATTAAGCAGCAAGCCGAGTTAATAGCAAATTGGCAACTGGTTGGCTTTATTCACGGCGTCATGAACACTGATAACATGACCATTAGCGGAGAAACTATTGATTATGGCCCCTGTGCATTTATGAATTACTATGACCCAAAAACGGTATTCAGTTCAATTGATATTCAAGGTCGCTATGCATATGGTAACCAGCCTAAGATTGCTGGATGGAACCTCGCCCGATTTGCAGAAACCTTATTGCCATTGCTGCATGAAGATCAGGAACAGGCTCTTAAACTGGCTCAGGATGCAATTTCAAACTATATGGACTTATTTCATTCGAATTGGGTTGAGGGAATGAGAGCTAAACTCGGGATATTTAAAGAAGAAAAAGAGGATGAAGCTTTAATTGAAGAACTCCTAAATATAATGCAGAAGTATGAAGCGGATTATACAAATACCTTCCTAGCTTTAACTTTTGAAACATATGAGGATTCTGTGCTCAGAGGGACCCCGGAATTTACTGAATGGAATAGTAAGTGGAAGGAGCGACTTAGTAGACAGCAGGAATCGAACGAATCTTCTCACCAGTTGATGCGCAGTAGCAACCCCGCACTTATCCCCCGTAATCACCGGGTGGAAGAGGCACTGGAAGCAGCAAAACAAGGTGACTACGGTGTAATGGAGAAACTTCTAGAAGTTCTTTCAAATCCCTACGCCCATAAGCCTGAACAGGATGAATACGCTGCACTGCCAGAACCATCTTCCAGTCCATATCAAACATATTGTGGGACCTGATCAAGAAGAGAAACCAAGCTTATAATAATTTTTAAGTAAGTTGCCAAAAATTTGGCGGCTTATTTTTTTGTTTAAAATTAGCATTCCTAACTACCGATGGTCTGACAGAAATATCAGTCTAGAGGTTGAGCAAAGTTCATGCTTATAGCCGTTTTGGAAAACTGAGATCACACCTATACTTAGAGTATCAAAGAAATAAGGAAGGAGTTGGCAAATTGAACATATATGAGATGGAATCAATTATCGCTGGTCGCCGCAACAAGTAAAGGAATTCGTGAGACAAAACATTAGGACTCAAGGAGGGATTCAAATGATGAACATATATGAAATAGAGTCATTAGTCGCTAGTCGTCGCGCGAAGTAATAAGCAATATTTAAAAGAAGTGATAGAGAGGTTCCAGATGATTAACATATATGAGATGGAATCTGTACTAAGCAAAAACCTTGTGATATTAATTTTTTGTAATAACCCACAATAAAAATCCTACGTTATAAGTTCTTATAACAATTAGAAGTTTATGAAAAATTTAGGAATGAAATTATAAAAATTTTCCGGTAACCTAACAAATATGTTATATTGAAATAAGAACAAATGTTCTTATTTCAATATACTAGAGGAGGTTTATGTATTTGGAAAAACAGGGACGAAATCTAATAAAGCGCACTTTGAGTGATGGGGAAGTAGTCAGGTTATATGGAGAAGGGAAAAGTACAACTGAAATTGCAGATAAGGACAATGTCTCCCCAAGATACATTCGTATGCTCCTTAAAAAACATAATGTTGAGAAGAGGGCGTTTGGTAGTTGGAAATGAAAATATACAGTAAACAAAGATTATTTTAAAAACTGGACAAACTATGGCATATGTTTTAGGTTTTTTTGTTGCAGAAGGAATGATTGCTGTAGCAGATACAATTAAAGAATCAGCCGTACAAGCGATCGAGCTATTGAAGTCACAAGGTCTCGAGATTATCATGTTGACAGGAGATAACGAACGAACCGCCCAGACAATTGCTAAGCAGGTAGGCATTGACCGAGTTATTGCACAAGTTCTACCTGAAGAGAAAGCGGATAACGTAAGAGGAATTCAATTACAAGGTAAAAAAGTAGCAATGGTTGGTGATGGTGTAAATGATGCACCTGCACTAGCAATTGCGGATATTGGAATCGCAATTGGAACAGGGAAAGAAGTTGCTATAGAAGCGGCAGATGTGACTATTCTAGGTGGGGAACTATTACTCATACCAAAAGCGATTAAGTTTAAGTAAAGCGACTATTAAAAACATCCGTCAAAATTTATTCAGGGCCTTTGCATACAACAGTGCGGGAATCCCTATAGCGGCCGTTGGATTGTTGGCGCCATGGTTAGCTGGAGCTGCAATGGCATTTAGTTCAGTAAGTGTTGTTACGAACTCACTTCGTTTGAAGAGAGTTAATATATAAGAAGAGTCATACTTTGAAAGGGGGGCGATAATTAAATGGAAATTATTTTAGATGTAAAGGGCATGACATGTGGCCACTGTAAATCATCAGTAAAAGGTGCGCTAGAAGAAGTGGATAGGGTAACAAGTGTTGAGGTAAACTTAAGCACTGGTAAAGTAAACGTTACATATGATCAGGCACAAGTATCAGTAGCAGATATGCGTAAATCAGTTGAAGATAAGGGTTACGACGTTGTGGCTTAAATAAATTTTGAGCTGGTTCCCTTAGTTGGTAATCGGCTGTTTATTGCTTGGGAACTATAAAATTTTTAATTATGATAAACTTTGTGATATAATTATTCACTGTAGATGGGTGAATGAAAAATAACGTAAAAGGTACTGGTGTAATATAATTAAAAAAATGCTAAAAAGATCACTTTGCAGGATTTTGGGAGATTGGACTATGATCGATTTCCTGAAAGTTATCGCAACGATATAAAGGAAACAGTAGGAGCAATAAGAAGAGAGCATTTATATAGTGTTAATAGCTATTTATAGTCTGTCAAAATAATAGTATCGTAAATTTATAATTACTAGGTACTAATTAAATAACTAAGGGTGATATATGTTGTGTGGAATTGTTGGGTTTGCAGGAAATAAAGTGCAAATAGATAAAACAAAAACAATAAATGAAATGATGAAAACTATTGAACATAGGGGTCCTGACAGCGATGGCATGTATTCAGATGACAAAGTTACATTAGGATTTAGAAGACTTAAGATTATTGATTTATCTACTGATGGAAGCCAGCCAATGTACAATGAAGATAAAAGCATTGTGCTTATTTTTAATGGCGAAATTTATAATTACCAGGAGTTAATGAAGGACCTTTCTGAAAAAGGTCATATTTTTAATAGTAGCACGGACAGTGAAGTAATTATTCATGGCTACGAAGAGTACGGTGTGGATATTCTACACAAAGTTAGAGGGATGTTTGCTTTTTCTATTTGGGATTCGAAGGAAGATGTGATGTTCATTGCACGAGACTTTTTTGGAATAAAACCACTATACTATACTCAAAATACGGTAGATAATTCATTTATATTCGGGTCGGAGATTAAATCCTTCCTGAAAAATCCTTCGTTTATAAAAGAATTTAACAATGAAGCGTTAAAACCATACCTTATATTTCAATACCCTGTATTGGATGAAACTTTCTTTAAGGGGGTATTCAAGCTTAAAGCCGGACATTATATGGTATACAAAAATGGTGAAATTGAGATTAGACCTTATTGGGACGCTAATTTTGATGAGAAAGATAATAGCTTAGATCATTATGTGGATGAAATTAAAAAAGCGATGCGCGAATCAGTTGCCCAGCACAAAATTAGTGATGTTAAAGTAGGCTCATTTTTATCTGGGGGGATAGATTCGAGTTACATTACCGCTCTGTTAAAGCCTCATAACACTTTCTCAGTTGGGTTTAAAGATCATGAAGGAATATTTAATGAAACGAATTTAGCAGAAGACCTGTCTACTATACTTGGGATACAAAATCATAAAAAGCTAATCACAGGCGATGAGTTTTTTGATGCGATTCCTACCATTCAATATCATATGGATGAGCCACATTCTAATCTTTCTTCTGTACCATTGTATTTCTTAGCAGAATTAGCTAGTAAACATGTTACGGTTGTTTTATCAGGGGAAGGGGCAGACGAGTTGTTTGGCGGGTATGCATGGTATGAAACAAGTGAAGCAATGGAAAAGTATGAAAAAGTCCCGTTTCCAATTCGTCGTGCTTTGTCTAACATTAGTAATTCATTACCACAAAATAGAATTACCAACTTTTTAGTCAAGGGTGGTCAAAAGGTTGAAGAGAAATTTATTGGTCAGGCAAAGGTTTTTGATGAAAAAGACGCACAGAATATATTGCAGGACGCGTATAAGAATGCTCCATCTGCACAGAGCATTACAGAAAAATCGTATAGAAACGTTAAAAGTAAAGATGATATTACAAAAATGCAATATATTGATATAAAGCATTGGCTACCCGGTGATATACTTCTAAAGGCAGATAAAATGAGTTCAGCGCATTCTATTGAGCTTAGGGTACCATTTCTAGATAAAAAAGTAATGGAAACAGCAGGAAAACTTCCATCAAATTATCGAGTTAACAAAGAAGACACAAAATATGCATTACGTAAAGCTGCTAAAGAAGTGTTACCTGAGGAATGGGCAAATAGACCAAAGGTTGGGTTCCCAGTGCCTATTAGACATTGGTTGCGCCAGGAAAAATATTATAATCGTGTAAAAGAGATGTTTGAATCAGATACCGCAAAAGAGTTTTTCCATACAAAGGATCTACTCCGATATCTTGATGAGCATTATACAGGAAAGGCAAGTCGCCAACGATATATTTGGACGGTTTATGTTTTCTTGGTTTGGTATAATAAATTTTTTATTGAATTAGACCAAAAGCCTGATTACCAGTTCCAATCAGATACTGGTAATGGGAAAAAAGAAGCTGCACCCGTTTAAAATGACAAAAGTATCCCTACCTGTTAATTAGGGGTACTATTTACATAGGGGACTATACAAATGAGGATAATAATTAGAAACTCTATATTGTTTTTCCTTTTGTTTATGGTAATTATTCTAGCTACTACCGATATTATTCAAAAGAGTAATCTATATAACACCATCTTTAATTTTTTTGATGAAGAGAAACAAGGCAGAATAACGATTAAAAATGTTGATGATGTAACTGGACGCCCTATAAAAAACACTGAGTATCTTATTATTGAGAACGGGACTAATAAAATGGTAGACATAGTGAAAACCGACCTATATGGTAAAGGATTATCAAAATTGTTGGATTATAATAAAAGCTACATCATACAGCAAACTCTCATTGATAATCCATATGTGAAAAACGACGCTGTATATAAAGTGGAAATTGACCAGGGTATGGAAAAGGTCACATTGAAAAATAACATGCCTAAATATATTAAAGAGTATGAAATAGATCAACATAATGAGATTCATATTACAGAAGTTAAGATTGATGTTGAAGTTTTAAAGCAAAAGCCTGAACTCCCAAATGGTTGCGAGGTTACTGCTTTGACTAGTACTCTGAATTTTTATGGGTATGACGTTACGAAAACTAAAATAGCGGATGAATTTTTACCCAAAAAACTGTTTGAAAGCAGGAATGGAAAGTTGTTTGGGCCAGATCCATACAAGTTCTATGGCGGAAATCCACGAAGTCTTAATAAAGGATTTTATGCATATCCACCTCCCGTTGCAAAAGCGGCTAACGAATATCTAGATTTTATTGGTGGTAAAAGTCGCGCACTTAATATAAGTGGAAGTACTAAGGGTGAGATAATAGATATACTAAATAAAGGAATTCCGGTAATAACTTGGGTTACGATAGATTTGCAAAAACCGAAAAAGGGTAAATCATGGCATTTCTTTGGGGAAAATAAATTATATAAATCTCTAAGCAATTCGCATACCGTGGTTGTAACAGGCTATAATAACAAGGGTTTATATGTAATGGATCCTCTAATAGGGAATGTTTTATATGATACAGATAAATTTTTTGCGAATTATAATATTACTGGTCAGCATGCGATGATAATAATTGAATAAGAAAAGAGTTGGAATACCCCTAATTAATTGGAGAGCATAAGCTTTTCCTAGCATTAGGGTTATTTTTCTTGTTTAACAACATTACCATTCAACACCCGATTTTCCGTCTTTAACGGGAGACTCTTTTTTCTAATCGACCTCCTAATTTAACCACAAAAAAACCTCCAATGTAATGAATTTGCACTCATGTGGCTCTTCATTATACAGAAGGGTGGATCAAAATCATGGCAGGAATGGATCAAAAAGATGGCACAGCTGGTTCAATCAGATGGCTGTATTCAATGATTTTGACGAAGTAAAGTATAAAAATGTATAATTAGAGGAAAGAGGTGATTAATATTGAAAGACAAAAACAACGTTATTATGAAAGAGTTGAAGAATAAGCAAAAGAACTTCCTTGGTACGTTGGTGAATACATAGATAAAAAACGAAGAAAGTTGTCATCCACATCACTATTAAACTATTGCCATGATTTCAATATTTTCTTTGACTGGTTATTGGTCGAAGGTTACTCTAAAGGTTCACGTAAGGAAGTCCCACTTGACGTATTAGAAAAGCTAACCGTTCAACAACTGGAAGATTTCCTATCCTTTTTAGAATTTAAGCTCGATAATTTACCATTAACCATTAATAGAAAATTATCTGCTTTAAAATCGTTGTTTCATTACCTTCAAAATATAGCAGAAACTGATGAATTAAAGCCCTATATAACAAGAAATGTTTCAAATGGAAGGAAAATGCTTCAGG